>NZ_MBEM01000125.1:0-4645 GCF_001954045.1 Mycobacterium sp. SP-6446
TCAACCGAGCCGCCGGCCAACCCGTGGCATCAACGACCTGCCATCCGAAGTCGGCCCCCTCGGCGGGCACCACCACCGGCTACCGCGCACCCACCACACCCGCCGAGGAGATCCTGGCCGCCATCTACGCCCAAGTCCTCGGCATGGAACGCGTCGGAATCGACGACTCCTTCTTCGACCTCGGCGGCGACAGCATCCTGTCGATGCAAGTGGTCACGCGCGCGCGTGCCGCCGGCCTCACCTGCAAACCGCGTGACATTTTCGTCGAGCAGACCGTGTCCCGGCTGGCGCGGGTGGCCGGGGTCGCGACCGGCGCCGGCGACGCGATCGATGACGGTGTGGGGCCGGTCGACGCGACCCCGATCATGCGATGGTTGCACGACGTCGACGGTCCGGTGGAGCAGTTCAACCAGACCGTGGTGGTGCAGGCTCCCGCGGGGGTGACCGAGTCCGACGTGGTGCTCGTGGTGCAGGCCCTGATTGATCGACACGCCATGCTGCGGCTGCGCGTCGGCGAGGACTGGTCGCTGACCGTTCCCGAGCCGGGGTCGGTGGACGCCAACGCGTGCGTGCAATCGGTGAGCGCGTTGTCCGATGTAGAGCTTTTCCAAGCGCGAGCCCGACTGAATCCGGCGGCCGGGACGATGGTCAGCGCGCTGTGGGTCGCGGGCACGGGCCAGTTGGCGCTGATCATCCATCATCTCGCAGTCGACGGCGTGTCATGGCGAATCCTGTTGGAGGACTTGAACATCGCGTGGGCACAGCACCGCAGCGGCGAGCCGGTGGCCTTGCCGGCGGGCGGGACGTCGTTCGCGGGGTGGGCCGCGCTGCTGACCGAGCACGCCCAACACCCGACGGTGCTAGAACAGGCCGAGGCCTGGCGCCAGGTGGCCGCCGCCCCCGCCGCACTGGCCGCGGTGCAACCCGAACTCGACACCTATGCCAGCGCTGGGCACCTGTCGATGGACCTCGACGTCGAGACCACCCGCATGCTGCTCGGTGAGGTGCCCGCGGCGTTCCACGCCGGGATACAGGACATCCTGTTGATCGGATTCGCCCTCGCGCTGGCGCAATTCGAGGCCAGCGGCAGCGCGCCGATCGGCATCGACGTCGAGGGCCACGGCCGCCACGACGAACATTTCCCCGACGTCGACCTGTCGCGCACGGTGGGCTGGTTCACCACCAAATACCCGGTGGCCCTGACGGTTGGCCGACTGTCCTGGACGCAGGTCATTGCCGGCGAGGCCGCGCTGGGGGCGGTGATCAACGACGTCAAAGAACAGCTCCGCGCCCTGCCCGACCCATTGACTTACGGTCTGCTGCGCTATCTGAACGCCGACGTCGACCTGGCCGGGTCCGACCCGCCGATCGGATTCAACTATCTGGGACGCCTGGGCGCAGCGGCCGAGCCGTCCGGCGAATTGTGGCGGATCAGCGAGGATGGCCTGTCGGCCACCGGCGCGGCGACGGCGATACCCATGCCGTTGGCGCACACGGTCGACCTCAACATCGCCACCGTCGACACCCACGCCGGCCCCCACCTGCACGCCAACTGGACGTGGGCGCCGTCGGCCCTAGACGACATCAAGATCAGCCGCCTCGCCCAGTTGTGGTTCGACGCGCTGGCCGGCATCTGCGCGCGCGTTCAGCGCGGCGGGGGCGGATTGACCCCGTCCGACATCGCGCCGGCACGGCTTGGGCAGCACCAAATCGACGCGCTGCGAAAGCAATACACCATCGCCGATGTTCTGCCACTGACCCCGATGCAACACGGGCTGCTCTTCCACGCCAGCACCGCGCACGGAAGCGGCGACGATGTGTACGCGATGCAGCTGGACATCACCGTAAGCGGTCCCCTCGACCAGCACCGGCTGCGCGCAGCGGTGGACACGGTGGTCCGCCGCCATCCCAACCTGGCGGCCATATTCTGCCAACAGTTCGACGAACCGGTCCAGATCATCCCCGCCGATCCCCAGACGCCGTGGCGGTACGTCGCAGTCGGCGGCGACGATCTCGACGAGCAGATCGACCAACTGTGCGCCAGCGAACGCGCGGCAGTCTGCGACCTCACCGACCCGCCGGCGTTCCGGGTGGCGCTGATTCGCGCCGCGCAAGACCAGCACCGGATTGTGTTGACCGCTCACCACATCGTGCTGGATGGCTGGTCGCTGCCGATCCTGCTGCGGGAGATCTTCGCGGGCTATTACGGGCAGCGGCTGCCCGCGCCGATCCCGTATCGCAGGTTTGTCAGCTGGCTGGCGGACCGAGACCTCGATGTCGCCCGCACAGCGTGGCGCGAGGTGCTGGCCGGCTTCGACACTCCCACGCTTGTGGGCCCGCCGGGGCGGGCGCAGCTGGGGCCGCGAGGCGTTACCTCTCGTCGTTTGCCGGCCGAGATCACGCTTGCGCTAGGCGATCTGGCCCGCTCGCAGCACACCACCGTCAACACCGTGCTGCAGGCGGCGTGGGCGCTGCTGCTGACTTCGCTGACCGGCCGGCATGACGTCGCCTTCGGCGTCGCGGTCTCGGGTCGGCCCGCCGAGGTGTCCGGTGCGGACTCGATGGTCGGCATGTTGATCAACACCGTGCCGGTGCGGGCGAGAGTCACACCGGCGACCACCACCGCCGACCTGATCGATCAGTTGCAAAGCGCCCACACCAAAACCCTTGAGCATCAACATCTGTCGCTGAGCGACATTCACCGCATCAGTGGCCACGACCAACTGTTCGACACCCTGTTCGTGTTCCAGAACTTTCCGATCGACACCGGCGCACCATTGGGCGTCGACGGGTTGAACATCACCGATTTCGCTAGCCGCGAATTCAATCATTACCCGCTCACGGTGCAAGCCACGCCGGGCGTAGAACTGGGCCTGCGCGTCGAATTCGACACCGATGTGTTCGGCGCGGCGAGCGTCGAGGCGCTGATCGAGCGGTTCCGGCGGGTGCTGGTGGCGATGACGGCCGATCCCGTGCGACGGCTGTCATCGGTCGATCTGCTCGATGCCGACGAGCGTGCCCGCCTCGATCGGTGGGGCAATCAGACGGTCCTGACCGAGCCGGCACCCGCTTCGGCATCGATTCCGACGCTGTTCGCCGCCCAAGTCCTACGCGCTCCCGACGCGGTCGCGCTGACTTACGGGGGCAGCTCGATGACCTACCGGGAGCTGGACGAGGCCGCAAACCGCTTGGCGCACTTGCTGGCCGGCGAGGGTGCCGGCCCCGGCGAGTCTGTGGCGCTGCTATTGCCCCGCTCAGCCGAGGCGGTTGTAGCGATATTCGCGGTGCTCAAGACGGGGGCCGCGTATCTGCCGATCGACGCCGCGCTGCCTGGCGCGCGGATCGAATTCATGCTCACCGACGCCGCACCTCTCGCGGCGATCACCACCACCGAATTGGGCGACCGACTGGCGGGGCATGAGTTGGTCGTCGTCGATATCGACGACCCGCGTATTGATACGCACCCCTGCACGGCGTTGCCGGAGCCGCGCCCGGATGATGTCGCCTACCTGATCTACACCTCGGGGACCACCGGCGTGCCCAAAGGTGTGGCGGTCACCCATCGCAATGTCACCCGGCTGGTCGAAGCGCTCGACGACGTGGACGTGGGGCTGGCAGCGGGGCAGGTGTGGACCCAGTGTCACTCGTTGGCGTTCGACTTCTCGGTGGGCGAAATCTTCGGTGCGCTCCTCGGTGGTTCACGGCTGGTAGTGGTGCCCGAATCGGTGACCCGGTCCCCGGACGACTTGCGCGCCTTGCTGGTTGCCGAACAGGTCAGCGTGTTGAGCCAGACCCCGTCGGCGTTTTATGCGCTGCAAACCATCGACGCGCCATCGCCAAAGTCGGATCAGCTCAAACTCGAGACCGTGGTGTTCGGCGGGGAAGCGCTGGAACCACAGCGTCTTCGTGCATGGCGGAACCGCCACCCAGGATTGCCGCGCCTGATCAACATGTACGGCATCACCGAGACGACTGTGCATGCCTCGATGCGCGAGATCATCAACACGGACCTGGATAGCAAGGCCAGCCCAATTGGGGCGCCGTTGCCGGACCTGGCGTTTTTTGTGCTCGACGAATGGTTGCACCGGGTGCCCGACGGCGTGGTGGGGGAATTGTATGTGGCGGGCCGCGGTGTGGGGCTTGGGTATTGGCGCCGTTCGGGGTTGACCGCGTCGCGGTTTGTGGCGTGCCCATTCGGCCGGGGTCGGATGTATCGCACCGGGGATTTGGTGCGGTGGCGCTCTGATGGGCAGCTCGAGTATTTGGGGCGCGCCGATGAGCAGGTCAAGATTCGCGGCTATCGGATCGAACGCGGCGAAATCCAAACCGCCCTAATGGAGCTCGACGGGGTCGAGTGGGCGGCGGTGATCGCACGCGAGGATCGCCCCGGCGACAAGCGGCTGGTCGGTTACGTTTCCGGGGCGGCGGATCCGGGCGGTTTGCGCGCTGCGTTGGCTGATCGGTTGCCTGCCTACATGGTTCCCGCCGCAGTGGTGGTTCTCGACGAGTTGCCGGTGACGGTCAATGGCAAGCTCGATACTCGCGCGCTGCCCGCCCCCGAATACGGGACCGAACGGTATCGGGCCCCGGCCACTCCGAGCGAGGAGATTCTGGCCGGGATTTATGCCCAGGTGCTTGGGGTGCC
>NZ_MBEM01000126.1:0-1987 GCF_001954045.1 Mycobacterium sp. SP-6446
GAAAGCGTGGCCAACACCGCCGATCTCCTGGAGAACTTCGCGCGCTCAAGACGGGTTGACTGACGTGCGCTGGCTACTGAAACGCATGTCCGCCGCGACAAGGTAGTGTCTTCGGGCTGTGTGGGGTTCCGTGCTGGGGCTGGCGCTTCTGTTGGCGCTCAACCCTGTGCTTCTCGGCCTCGTCCTGCTCCTGATCTCCCGGCCGCGACCGGTGCAAAACTTGGTCGCCTGCTGGGTGGGCTGCCTGATAACGAATGTGCCCGCCCTGCTGATTCCGCTGCTGCTTCTGCACGTCATGCCGGCGTTCCGAACGACCGCGCACAGTTTGGCGACCGCGGGGCCCAACTCCACCGCCCGGCATATTCAACTCGCCCTGGGTGCACTCGCGCTGTCGGTCTCGGCGCTGATCGCGGTGCGCTCCCGGGCGCGTCAGCGCGAACGGGTGCCGGCGCCGGTCGGCAATTCCCCGACCCTGGTGCTGGACTCCGATGCGCCGGAGCGCGGATCGGCGATCCGGCGCCTGACCGACCGCGCCAACAAGGCGTGGGAAAACGGGGCGCTGTGGGTGGCGCTGGTGACCGGCATGACGTTCTTGCCGGGCCCCGCCGTGGTTCTGCTCGTCGACACCACCGTCGTCGCCTCGGGTGCCTCGATCGGCACGCAGATCGTCGCGGCCATAGCCTTCGTCGTCGGGATGCTCGCGGTTTTCGAGATCACCCTCGTCACCTATCTGCTCGCACCCGCGAAAACCCAAGCGGCGCTTCAACCTCTGCACGAATGGGCGCTGGCCCACCGCCCTCAGGTGCTGGCGGCCATCTTCGCGGTGGTCGGGCTCTCGCTGGTGGCCAGGGGCGCCGGCATCATCTGACGGGCTCACTTCGCCCGCAAGACAAAGCCCTTCTGGTCCCCGCGGCCCTGCCTATTGAGTCGAGCCGCGCGTTTTTCCCACTCCCACAGTTGCCGGGCACCAAACATCCGAAGGATTTTCGGGTCGGTCACCGCAACGCCCCGCCGATAGGCTTCGCTGCCCATGAACTGGCCCAGGTTCGAATCATCAAATGTCTGTTCCACTCGCAGGCCGGCCTTCTCGGCGGCCAGTGCCATCGCCTGTCGCGAGGGTATGACGAAATGCCGGGGCGCGTCGATCTGCACCCAATCCGCGCCATAGGTTGTCCAGGCTTCGGATGAGGTCGTCGGCACGCGGGCCAGGCAGATGCCTCCGGCGGCGAGCTTCTCGCGGGCGACCTCAAGCATCGCGATCGGGTCCGGAACATGTTCGAGAGAGTGATTGAACATGATGAGATCGAATTCGCCCGTCACGTCGCTCAAGTCGCTCTTCATCAGGGGCACGCCCCGCGGTGTCTCGCGATCGGCCGCGATGAACGGATCTGCACCGGACAAGTTGGTGAATCCCGCTCTGGCCAACCGATCGAGCAGCAAACCGCTGCCGCAGCCCACGTCCAGAATTCGCGCGTCCCGTCCGAGCGGCAGCCTAGCGAGCATTCCGATGACATCCCCTCCGAGGAGAAGGCGAAGTATGCCGTCGGGCAAGCGCCTCGTCAAAAGCGGACCGACCAGCCGGCCGCCGGTATGCAATTTGTAGCGGTCGTGCCGCGTGATGAGCCATCCGAGAATCCGAGGCTCGTTGTACGAGTGATAGTTTCGCGGATAGTGCCGCATCAGCTCTTCGCCCTCGAGCACATCGACGATCTGCAACGTCTCGCACGCGGTGCAGAAATAGTATTCGAACCGCGCCTGGGTCCCGTACATCATCTCGCGTACCGCAAGAGTTCGATGGGGGCCGGTCGAGCCGCATAGCCGGCACTCTTTGGTGATCTCGTTCAGTCGGTCCTCCTGGCGAATCCTTTGAGGTAGCACGACGATCAGCCCACGGTCCGGGCCTGGGCGACGTTCTCCATGAGATCGGCGGCTACCGCGACGCTTTCAACGGGTTTGGTCATCCGGGTAGAGATTTCACGGGCCCGGG
>NZ_MBEM01000127.1:0-721 GCF_001954045.1 Mycobacterium sp. SP-6446
CGGTTGCCGCGGCGGGACGCCCTCAAGATTCTGAACGACCAGCTATCTAGTCAACCCGACTACCGGGATCGGTTCATCAGGGAGGCCGACTTAGCGTCGTCGCTGTGGCATCCACACATCGTTGAGGTGTATGACCGCGGCGAATTCGAGGGTGATCTGTGGATCGCGATGCGCTACGTCGACGGGTTCGATACCCGTCGAGTGCTCCGGGAAAGCTGTCCGTCCGGAATGCCAGCTGCCGACGTGTGCACCGTAATCGCCGGCGTCGCCAGCGCGCTGGATTATGCCCACCAGAAAGGCTTGCTGCACCGCGATGTCAAGCCGGCCAATATCCTGCTGACCCGTCCAGCGGGTGGAAGGCAACGTATCTTGTTGACCGACTTCGGTATTGCACGCAATCGGGACGAGATCAGTGGTCTCACACAGACAAATATGACGGTCGGTACAGCAGCCTATGCGGCGCCCGAACAGTTGTTGGGCGGCCACATCGATGGCCGCGCAGACCAGTACGCGCTAGCCGCCACCGCGTATCACTTGCTTACCGGCGTGCCGGTGTTTCCCAACACCAATGCGGTCGCTGTGATCAGCGCGCACCTCACGGCCCCTCCGCCGCGGCTCAGCGCTATGCGCCCAGAGCTGGCTGGGCTCGACGAGGTGCTGGCCCGCGCATTGGCCAAAAATCCTACTGACCGCTTCGCCTTGTGCACGGAGTTCGCCGACG
>NZ_MBEM01000128.1:0-3918 GCF_001954045.1 Mycobacterium sp. SP-6446
GTGGTGGTGTGCTGGCGCGCGTTCAACGAACGTTCCGGCTTCCGGTTCGGTGGCAGTGGACGCACCAGCGCGGAGACGCCGTTGTTCATGGCGCATTACGCGCCATTCGGATTGCTCACCCCCGCAGCGTGGGTCGCGATGCACGCCCAGCGCTACATGTCGACCTACGGGGTCACCAACGAAGACTTCGGCAGGATCGCCGTCGTCGACCGGGCTCATGCGGCGAAGAACCCCGACGCCTGGTTCTATCAGCGCCCGATCACCTTGGCGGACCATCAGAATTCACGCTGGATCGTCGAACCCGTCCTGCGACTCCTGGATTGCTGCCAGGAAAGCGACGGCGGTGTCGCGCTCGTGGTCACCAGTGCCGAACGCGCGCGCGACCTGCGGCAGCCCCCGGCGATCATCACCGCGGCCGCGCAGGGCGCAGCGCACAACGGCGAGATGATGACCAGCTACTATCGCGAGGACATCACCGGGCTGCCCGAGATGGGGGTGGTGGCCCGGCAATTGTGGCGCGATTCGGGCCTGAAGCCGCAAGACATCCAAACCGCATTCATCTACGACCATTTCACGCCGTTTGTGTTCACCCAGCTCGAAGAACTTGGCTTCTGTGGGCGCGGCGAAGCCAAGGACTACGCGACCGTAGAACGGCTGTCACTCGGTGGGGAGCTGCCGATCAACACCAACGGCGGGCTGCTTGGCGAGGCGTACATCCACGGCATGAACGGCATCACCGAGGGCGTTCGTCAGGTGCGCGGCACGTCGTACAACCAAGTCGACAATGTCGAGCACGTACTGATCACCTCAGGCACCGGCGTACCCACCAGCGGTCTGATTCTGGCGCCGGCGAACTGAGCACACGAGAGGGGGACCGTCATGCCCAAGCTGGCGCTGTTGACCGCGTATGGCGGACCGATCGAGCTGGCCGAGTTTCCGTTGTCCACGCCAGCGCCGGGCACCGCCGCGCTCAAGTTGCGCATGGCCGGCATCTGCGGATCCGATTTGCACATCTTTCGCGGTGAGCTGCCGTTGCCGTGTCCCTTCGCCATGGGCCACGAGATGGTCTGCGAGATCGCCGAACTCGGCGAGGGACTGACGGCTGACGCGACCGGCCAACCGCTGGCGGTCGGTGACCGCGTTGTCACACCGTACTTCTGGTTCTGCGGACAGTGTCATGCGTGCGTACGCGGCAGGTCGTATGCCTGCCAGAACCTAATGGCCGGTGAATACCGCACGCACGAGCAGACACCGCACTTCGTCGCGGCCTACGGCGAGTACTACTACACGACCCGCCGGCAGCCGCTGTATAAGGTCCCCGAAGAGCTGCCCGACGAGGCCGTCGCGCCACTGAATTGCGCTCTGGCCCAGGTGTTGTTCGCACTGCGCGAAGTCCGGCTGGGCGACACTGTCGTGATCCAGGGCGCGGGCGGGCTGGGCATCAATGCCGCCGCCGTCGCGCGCACGGCGGGCGCGGCGCAGGTGATCGTCATCGACAAGCTCGCTGAACGCCTGGACGTCGCAGCGGATTTCGGTGCCACGCAATGCATCGACGCCAACGGTATCTCGACCTGGGAAGTAACCGAGCAGGTGCACAAGCACACCGACGGCATCGGCGCCGACTGGGTGCTCGAAGTCGTCGGTATACCCGGCGTCATTCCCGACGGCGTCGGCTTCCTCAACAACGGCGGCACGCTGCTCGAGGTCGGCAATGTCGGTATGGGCCGAACCTTCGAGATGGACCCCAGCGCGCTGGTGTACGGCAACAAGTCCATCCGCGGTGTGTCGTTCTACGACCCTGTCACGCTGGCGACCGGCCTGTCCTTCCTGCAGCACACCAGCTTTCCGTTCGACCGGCTGATGCCCAAGCCGTTTCGTCTGACCGATGTCAACGCCGCGTTCGCCTCCGCCGACGCCGGGTTGGTGCCGAGAGGTGCGTTGGTGCCATGACCCAAGCCACCGCGTTGGACACCCGCGAGCTCATTATCGAGTCCGCCTATGGATGCTTTCGCAAGCACGGTCTCCAGAAAACGACAATCGTCGATATTGCCAAGGCGGCCAACGTGTCCCGGAGCACGATCTATGAGTACTTCAGCGACAAGGGCGCGGTCCTCGAAGCCTGCGCCGAGCACGCTTCCGAGCAGTTCTACCGCGAGATGTCCAAGGCCATGGACCCGGGCGCCTCACTCGAGGAAAAGCTCAGCCATGCCGCGGTGTTCGTGACCCAGGCGCGGCGGGCGATCGCCTCCGAGGAGTACTTCGACGAGGAAGCGATCAGCCTGCTCCTCACCAAGGACGCCGCCGTCCTGCTGCGCGAATGCGTCGACTTCTTTGCCCCCCATCTCTCGGCGGCCAAACTCACCGGTGAGGTGCGCAAGGATCTCGACGTCGAGGCCGCGGGTGAATGGTTTGCGCGCATACTTTTTTCGCTGTTCAGCACGCCGTCGTCGACACTGGACATGGACGACCCCGACGTGGTGGCGGAGTTCGTGCGCGCACACGTAGTCCGTGGGTTCGCCAGCGAGCGTGGACGGCCGCGCCGCGGTTAGAGACTCTCCGTCGAGTGTGCGACCACGACGGCCTGATCGCACACTCGCGTCCCTGGACGCACACTCAACGGCCTCGTTGGGCCAGCGCCCGCAGGAAGAAGGTCAGGTTGGCCGGCCGTTCGGCCAGGCGCCGCATGAAGTAGCCGTACCACTGCGCGCCGAACGGCACGTACACCCGGACCTGGTTGCCGTCATCGGCGAGCCGTCGCTGCTCCGCGTCGCGGATGCCGTACAGCATTTGGTATTCGAAATCGCCGGCACCACGGCCAGTTTCGTCGGCTAGCGCGGGAACCGCATCGATGATTGCCGGATCGTGCGAGGCCACCATCGGGTAGCCCGTCCCGGACATCAACACCCGTAGGCAGGCCAGGTAGGAATCGGCGATGTCTCCAACGGCACGATAGGCCACCGACGCCGGCTCGTCATATGCGCCCTTGCACAATCGAACTCGCGCCCCCGCGCCGGCCAGATCCGTGCAATCGCCGAGCGTGCGGCGCAGGTAGGCCTGCAAAACCGTGCCGAGCCAATCGAAGTCGACGCGCAAATCACCCGAAATCGACAACGTCGAATCGGTGGTGGTGTGGTCTTCAGCGTCGACCGTGACCCAGACGCCCACGCGCTCGGCGTGCTCGCAGATGATACGCGCGTTCTCCAGCGCAATCTTGTCCCCGTCGCGATCCAGCGCCTGCCCAAGAGCCGACAGCTTCAGCGACACCTCGAGCGGCCGCACCCGACCGCTCGGGGTATCGGCCCGTCGGCCCAGCGCATCGAGCAGCCGCTGGTATTCCCGCACGGTCGCCGCGGCACCGTCGGAGTCGGTGACGTTTTCGCCCAGGTAGTCGATGCTGACGTAGCGACCGGAATCCCGCAGTGCGGCAACGATATCCAGGGCAGCCTCCAGCGTGTCACCAGGCACGAAGCGGCGCACTACTTTGCGGGTGATCGCGGACCGCTCGACCGCGCGGCGCAAGCCGTCGGCCCGGCTGGCCGCGAGCAGCGTCGGTCGCACGGTATGCGCGAAAAAGCCGGCCATCAGTCGGGCGCCATGTGTGGGTAGGTGTGCCGCGTCGCCGGGACGAACGTCTCCTTGATGGTGCGTGCCGACGTCCAGCGCAACATGTTCAGCATCGATCCCGCCTTGTCGTTGGTGCCCGAGCCGCGTGACCCGCCGAACGGCTGACGCCCGACGACGGCGCCGGTCGGCTTGTCGTTGACGTAGAAGTTTCCGGCGGCGAACCGCAGCCGGTCCTGCGCTCTCAACACGGCCTCGCGGTCGTCGGCGATGACCGCGCCCGTCAGCGCGTAGCGAGATCCGGTGTCGATGACCTCGAGGATGCGCTCGTACTGCTCATCGGGATACACGTGCACC
>NZ_MBEM01000129.1:0-9940 GCF_001954045.1 Mycobacterium sp. SP-6446
GCTGGGGGCGCCGCCGGGCCCCCCCGCGCCGGCGACACAGCCGCCGCCAGGTTTGCCGCCGGTGCCGCGGCTGCCGGTGCGCCCGTCAGCCCGGCCGTCGCCACCGCCGGCACCCCGGCGACCATCGAACCCGCCGAGCCCGCGGTTCCCAGCACACTTTGCCCGGCGGCCTGCAGGGGCCCCGCGTTCGCGGCCTCGGTGGCGGCGTACTCGGCGCCACTGGAACCCATCAACTGCACGAACTGCTGATGGAACAGCGCCGCCTGGGCGCTGAGCTGCTGGTAGATCTGGGAGTGCGTGTCGAACAATGCGGCGATGCTCGCCGACACCTCGTCGGCGCCGGGCGGCAGCACGCTGGACGTCGGTCCCGCCGCCGCGGCGTTTGCTGAGCCGATCGTGGAGCCGATGCTGGCCAGGTCGGATGCCGCCGCCGCCACGTATGCGGGCGTCGCCTTTACGTACGACATCTACACCCTCCGACCAGGCCACGGCGGTCAAGTAAGCACCCGGCCGCCAACCGCAGACTGGACAAACCAAATCGTAGGCCCGCACCCGGGCTTTTTGCGACTTTTTGGCCAGCTTCGTCCCTGGCCGGAACGCACAAAGCCCGGACTGCCGAGAGCGGCAATCCGGGCTTTGCGGAAGAGACTTACTTGATGATCTTGACGACCCGGCCGGCGCCGACGGTGCGGCCACCCTCGCGGATCGCGAATCGCAGGCCCTCGTCCATGGCGACGGGCTGGATCAGCTTCACCGTGATGTTGGTGTTGTCACCGGGCATCACCATCTCGGTGCCCTCCGGCAGCGTCACCACACCGGTCACGTCGGTGGTGCGGAAGTAGAACTGCGGACGGTAGTTGTTGAAGAACGGCGTGTGCCGGCCGCCCTCGTCCTTGGACAGGATGTAGACCTGGCCCTCGAACTCGGTGTGCGGCGTGGTGGTGCCGGGCTTGGTCACGACCTGTCCGCGCTCGACGTCCTCGCGCTTGATACCACGCAGCAGCAGCCCGACGTTGTCGCCGGCCTGGCCCTGGTCGAGCAGCTTGCGGAACATCTCCACGCCGGTGACCGTGGTCTTGGTGGTCTCCGGACGGATGCCGACGATCTCGACTTCCTCGTTCACGTTGATCACGCCGCGCTCGACACGACCGGTGACCACGGTGCCGCGGCCGGTGATCGTGAAGACGTCCTCGACGGGCATCAGGAACGGCTTGTCGGTCTCGCGGACCGGGTCCGGGATCGACTCGTCCACCGCGGCCATCAGCTCCTCGACGGACTCGACCCACTTGGCGTCGCCCTCGAGCGCCTTGAGCGCCGAGACCCGGATCACCGGGGCCTCCTCGTCGAACTCCTGGGCGGCCAGCAGTTCGCGGACCTCCATCTCGACGAGCTCGAGCAGCTCCTCGTCATCCACGGCGTCGGCCTTGTTCAGGGCCACCAGGATGTACGGCACGCCGACCTGGCGGGCCAACAGCACGTGCTCGCGGGTCTGCGGCATCGGGCCGTCCGTCGCGGCCACCACCAGGATCGCGCCGTCCATCTGGGCGGCGCCGGTGATCATGTTCTTGATGTAGTCGGCGTGACCAGGGGCGTCGACGTGCGCGTAGTGGCGCTTGTCGGTCTGGTACTCGACGTGCGCGATGTTGATCGTGATACCGCGCTGACGCTCCTCGGGAGCGTTGTCGATCTGATCGAACGCCTTCGACTCGTTCAGGTCCGGAAACTTGTCATGCAGGACCTTGGTGATAGCCGCGGTCAGGGTGGTCTTGCCGTGGTCAACGTGACCGATGGTCCCGATGTTGACGTGGGGCTTGGTCCGCTGGAACTTCGCCTTCGCCACTTTTGTGTCCTCCGACTTGTTTGGTGCTTATTAAGCAGTGTTGATGTTTTCCGTTGTGCCGCGGTGACCGCGTCAGCTTACTCGTAGCGTTTTGTCTACTCGCCCGTCGCCTTCGCAATGATCTCCTTCGACACCTGCGCCGGGACTTCGGCGTAGCTGTCGAACACCATGGAGTAGTTCGCCCGGCCTTGCGTCTTGGACCTCAGGTCGCCGACGTAGCCGAACATCTCGGACAGCGGCACGTGTGCCCGAACGACGCGCGCACCGGCCCGCTCCTCCATGGCCTGGATCTGGCCACGGCGGGAGTTCAGGTCGCCGATCACGTCACCCATGTAGTCCTCGGGTGTGGTCACTTCGACCGCCATGATCGGCTCCAGGATCACCGGCTGGGCTTGCGCCGCAGCCTTTTTCAGTACCTGCGACCCCGCGATCTTGAACGCCATCTCCGAGGAGTCCACCTCGTGGTACGCGCCGTCGAGCAGGGTGACCTTCAGGTTCACCAGCGGGTAGCCGGCCAGCACGCCGTACTGCATGGCGTCCTGCGCGCCGGCGTCCACCGACGGGATGTACTCGCGCGGGATGCGGCCACCGGTGACCTTGTTCTGGAACTCGTAGGTCGCGCCGTCTTCGCCGGTGAACGGCTCGAGGTTGATGATGACCTTCGCGAACTGGCCCGAGCCACCCGTCTGCTTCTTGTGGGTGAACTCGACGTTCTGCACGACCCGCTTGATGGTCTCCTTGTAGGCCACCTGCGGCTTGCCGACGTTGGCCTCGACCTTGAATTCGCGGCGCATCCGGTCCACCAGGATGTCCAGGTGCAGCTCGCCCATGCCGCCGATCACGGTCTGGCCGGTCTCGGAATCGAGGTGCACCTTGAACGTCGGGTCCTCTTCGGCGAGCTTCTGGATCGACAGGGACAGTTTCTCCTGGTCGCTCTTGGTCTTGGGCTCGATGGCCACCTCGATCACCGGGGCGGGGAACGTCATCGACTCCAGCACGACCTGCTGGTTCGGGTCGCTCAGGGTGTCACCGGTGGTGGTGTCCTTGAGGCCGATCACCGCGTAGATGTGACCCGCGGAAGCGCGCTCGACCGGGTTCTCCTTGTTGGAGTGCATCTGGAACAGCTTGCCCAGCCGTTCCTTCTTGCCCTTGGTGGCGTTGATGACCTGGCTGCCGGACTCGACGGTGCCCGAGTACACGCGGATGTAGGTCAGCTTGCCGAAGAACGGGTGCGTGGCGATCTTGAACGCCAGCGCGGAGAACGGCTCGTCGGTGGTCGCGTTGCGCACGACCTCCTCGTCCTCCTTGCCCGGCGCGTGCCCGACGGCCGGCGGCACGTCCAGGGGCGACGGCAGGTAGTCCACGACTGCGTCGAGCATGGGCTGCACGCCCTTGTTCTTGAACGCGCTGCCGCACAGCACCGGATAGATCTCCGATGCGATGGTCAGCTTGCGAATCGCGGCCTTGATCTCCTCGACCGTGATCTCCTCGCCGCCGACGTACTTCTCCAGCAGCTCCTCGTCGGTCTCCGCGACGACCTCGAGCAGCTTCGTCCGGTATTCCTCGGCCGTTTCGGCGAGGTCGGCCGGGATCTCGACGGTGTCGTAGGTCTCGCCGAGCTTCGTTTCACCGCGCCACACCTTGGCGTTCATCTCGACCAGGTCGACGATGCCCTCGAAGTCGCCCTCCGAGCCGATCGGCAGCTGGATCGGCACCGCGTTGGCGCCGAGGCGCTCCTCCATCGTGCGAACCGAGAAATAGAAGTCCGCGCCGATCTTGTCCATCTTGTTGACGAAGCAGATGCGGGGGACGTCGTACTTGTCGGCCTGCCGCCAGACCTGCTCGGACTGCGGCTCGACGCCCTCCTTGCCGTCGAACACGGCAACGGCCCCGTCGAGCACGCGCAGGTTGCGCTCCACCTCGACGGTGAAGTCGACGTGTCCCGGGGTGTCGATGATGTTGAGCTGGTTGTCTTTCCAGAACGTCGTCGTGGCCGCGGAGGTGATGGTGATTCCGCGTTCCTGCTCCTGTTCCATCCAGTCCATGGTGGCTGCGCCGTCATGGACCTCACCGATCTTGTAGTTGATGCCGGTGTAGTACAGGATCCGCTCGGTGGTTGTCGTCTTGCCGGCATCGATGTGCGCCATGATGCCGAAGTTGCGGACCTTGCTCAGGTCGGTCAGCACGTCCTTCTGTGCCACAGAAGTCTTCCCACTCTTTCTAAGTTGCTTAGTTAATTCGCTGTCGGTTTGCGCCCGGCCGGCCGCACTGCCGGTTGGCGCCGTTCCGGCCCCTACCAGCGATAGTGCGCGAAGGCGCGGTTTGCCTCGGCCATCTTGTGGGTGTCCTCACGCCGCTTGACGGAGGCCCCGAGGCCGTTGCTGGCGTCCAGGATCTCGTTTGCCAGCCGCTCGATCATGGTCTTCTCCCGGCGCTGCCGAGAGAAGCTGACAAGCCAGCGCAGCGCCAGTGTGGTGGACCGGTCCGGACGCACCTCGACGGGCACCTGGTAGGTCGCACCACCGACGCGGCGGCTGCGCACCTCCAGGGCGGGCTTGACGTTGTCGAGAGCGCGCTTGAGGGTGATTACAGGATCGGTGCCGGTCTTTTCCCGGGCGTTCTCGAGCGCTCCATAAACAATGCGCTCGGCCAGCGATTTCTTCCCCTTGAGCAGAACTTTGTTGACCAGCTGGGTGACCAGCTGCGATCCGTAGACAGGGTCGTTGACCAGCGGACGCTTGGGCGCGGGCCCCTTGCGCGGCATTAGCTCTTCTCCTTCTTGGCGCCGTAACGGCTGCGAGCCTGCTTGCGGTTCTTGACACCCTGGGTGTCGAGCGAACCGCGGATGATCTTGTACCGCACACCGGGCAGGTCCTTGACTCGGCCACCACGCACCAGCACCATCGAGTGCTCCTGCAGGTTGTGGCCCTCACCGGGGATGTAGGCGGTGACCTCGACCTGGCTGGTCAGCTTCACGCGCGCGACCTTGCGAAGCGCCGAGTTCGGCTTCTTCGGGGTGGTGGTGTACACGCGGGTGCATACGCCACGGCGCTGCGGGCTGCCCTTCAGAGCCGCGGTCTTGACCTTGCCGATCTTGTCCCGACGACCCTTGCGGACCAGCTGCTGAATGGTTGGCATCTACCGGCTTTCTGTGTTCGGCGTCTTGCTAGCTCGGGTGGTGTCGCATGCGCTCAGCACCGGATTCATCCGTTGCATCGTGGACATGCGAATTCGCCCGGCATCCACTTCCTTACGTCAGGCGCCGTAAGCCGCCAGGCACGAGCAACCACAATACCCGCCGCTGGTCGTGCAGGTCAAAGTGGCTTAGGTCGGGTTCGCGCCCTTGTGCGCCGTCCGCCTTTCCAGGCCCGTCGCGAGGCGCAGCACCATGTCGGAGAACAGCGCATCCGTGTCGATGTCGTCCATCACACCCGTCATTTCCAGCAACACGAAGCCGTGCAGCGCGGACCAGAATTCGAGCGCCGCGTAGAACGCCTCCTCCCCGTCCAGTCCGTAGGAGGACAGCACCGCGATCACGGGCGCGGCCGCGTTGCGGGTGGCGGCGGTGTACTCGGGGTCGTCACCGCCCAGCGGCATCCGGGTGAACGCCGAGTAGCGCCCCGGATGGTGGTGGGCGTAGCTGCGGTAGGCACCGGCCATGACCAGCACCGCGTCGTCGCGGGCCCGCCCCTCGCCGACGCGGTTCAGCATCGTGATGATGTCGTCGATGACCCGGATCCGCACCGCGCGCCGCAGGTCCTCCAGGCTGTCCACGTGGTTGTACAGCGATGGCCCCTTGGTCCCGAGCTGCGTCGCGAGCGCGTTGATGGTCAGCGAGTCCCAGCCTTCCCGGTCCAGGAAGGTCAGCGCGCCGTCGACGATGCCGTCGCGGCTCAGCTTGGCCGGGCGGGAGGCGGACCTCCCGGCGCGTTGTCGCCCGCCGGCTGACGGTTGTTCCGGCTGAGCTGTCATGGCGACCGCACCTCGATTTCACTGAACGGTTGGAGGTCAACTAATGACTCTAGTTGACGCAGGCGGGAAACGGACCCGGCCCGGCCGGGGCGGCGCCGCGGCGATGTGAGAGAAAAAAGTCTGCCATCGAGCAGCCAAATGCACGTACGCTCAGTCCAGCGAATACCAGCCGAAGCGAAGGGGGCCGGCAGTGAGGTGGACAACCGTCGCCGGGTCGCTTGCAACCTGTGTCATCGTTTCACTGACCGTCGGGGTAACCCCGGCCCACGCCAAGAACGGCGACACCCACGTCATCGGCCAGGGCGTCGAGCAGACGCTGGACTGCAACGACGCCACCCTGATCGTCAACGGCACCGATAACACCGTCAACGCGATGGGCAACTGCTGGGCCGTGACGGTGATGGGCTCGGGCAACACCGTCATCGCCGACTCGGTGACGCACGACATCACCGTGTACGGCTACAACCAGACGGTCTTCTACCACAACGGTGCGCCGATACTGTGGGATCGCGGCCGCGAATTGGGCATGACCAACCGGCTCCAGCAGGTGCCCGCCTGAGACAAGGGGAATCGACGAATGATGCGTGCAGCCCTGAACATTGAGCACCCACGCGGCCTGGCCGCCCTCGCGCTGGCGCCCGCGCTCGCGGCCCTGGTGCTGGCCGGCTGCAGTTCGACGGCCAACCCGCCCGGCGGATCCGCCACGACGACCGCGAGCAGCGCGACCACGACGACAAGCGCCGGGGCCGCGACCACAAGCACGAGCGGCGCGAGCACCACCGCATCGGTCGAGATCGGCAACACGCTGAACTACGGATCGATGGGAACCACGGCCACGCTCGACTGCGCCAGCGGTAAATCACTGAACGTGCTCGGTTCGAACAACACCCTGACCGTGACCGGCACCTGCGAGAAGGTCGACATCGGCGGCGCCAACAACAAGATCACGATCGACAAGATCAACACCAAACTTACGGTGCTGGGAACGGACAACACCATCACCTACAAAGACGGTGATCCAAAGGTCTCCAACCACGGCTCCGGCAACACCATCAACAAGGGCGGCTAACCGAAAGCCGTTGACGGCGTGTTTAATTCGCTGGCGTGCCGTGTCGGCCCGCTCCCCCGGCGAATCGGCCCGCCCCCTCCAGCGCCTCCGCGGCGACCCGGGAAATGCTGGCGAATTCGCCATCCAGCGCCGCGGATTCCGGCAGTCCCCACTGATTCAGCGCCGACAACCGATCCGAGCGCAGGCACTGCTGCGGCAGGGCGGCCAATTCGGCCGCCAAGTCCTCGGCCGCCTGCCGGGCCCGGCCTTTGGGCACAACCCGATTCGCCAATCCCATCGCGAGTGCTTCGTCGGCTTTGACACCGCGGCCGGTGAGGATCATGTCCATCGCCCGGCTGTGCCCGATCAGCCGCGGTAGCCGCACGGTGCCGCCGTCGATCAGCGGCACGCCCCAGCGGCGGCAAAAGACGCCGAATACGGCGTCCTCCTCGGCCACCCGCATGTCGCACCACAACGCCAACTCCAGCCCCCCGGCGACGGCGTAGCCGCTCACCGCGGCGATCACCGGCTTGGAGAGAACCATTCGCGACGGGCCCATCGGCCCGGGACCGGTCCGGTGCACCGCGTTGGCATCCGCCGTGCCGAAGGACTTCAAATCGGCTCCCGCGCAAAAGGTTCCGCCGTCGCCCCACAGCACGGCCACCGACGCCGAATCGTCACGGTCGAATTGTTCGAAAGCCGCGTACAGCGCCGCGGCCGTCGGACCATTGACGGCGTTGCGCGCCTGCGGCCGGTTGATGATCACTGTCGTCACCGGGCCATTGCGCTCCACTCGCACCGGGTCACTCACGTCGCCTCCTGGAGTTGGGTCGGTTCGCGCCGCTTGAGAAGCTCGGCAGCGAAGTCGTGGTACGCCGCGCGCAGCCGGGCACCCGGCCAGTCGGGCGGTAGCAATTCGTCGGGCAGCACCGGGTCGGTGAGCAGGTGTCGCACCGTCGCCGCGGCCACCATAAAGCGGGCGGGAACGTCCGGCGCGGCGGCCATCTCGTCGAGCAGTCGGTGCCCGGTCTGCGCCCACGCGGGCAGATCCCACAGCCGCCCGGCGAGCTCAGCGGGGGCGTCGTCGCGCGCCGTCAGGGTCCGCACCTGGGCTTCGAGTTTGCGATCCAGGTCCAGCTCCAGGTTGTCCGGCCGCATCCACACGCCCTCGCGCAGTTCGCCAAAGCGCTTGCTGTGCATGGCGGTTCGTAGGGCCGCCCTGGTACGCGCGTCGTTGCCCACGCTCGTCACGATCAGGAGGACCCAGTCGCCGCGCCAGGCCCGGACCCGTGGATCGATGGCATCGTCCTGCCGGCGCTGGCGGGCCAGCAGGCGATCCGACAGCCGGTAGCCGTCGGCGGAGCGGATCAGGTCGCCGGCGCCGACCATGCGGGTCAGGGCGACCCGCAACGTCGCCTCCTTGATGCCGAAATCGTTTGTCAGCCTGATCAATTCGCTGGCGGTGGCCCAGGCGGGGTGGGCGCCGAGCAGCACACTGAGCACCACCGAGCGCGCCGTCATGTTGGGCATGGCTACACCTGTGACGCCCGGCGGCCGTAGTCCCCGAAGGGCTCGTCGCGATGCTTGACGGCGTCCCGGAAGCCATGCTTGACCGCATCGGCGACGAAGGCGTGCCCCTCCGGCGTGTGCCGGGCAACGCCGTCGAACACGGTGCTGACCATCCTGCTGGTGGCCACACCCTGTTGCAGCAGAGCGGAATTCAGCGCGAGCTTGACCATGATCAGCTGGTTGATCGGCACCGCGGCGATCCGCTCCACCAGGCGCTCGGTGCGCTCGTCGAGGTCTTTCGCGTCGGGCGCCTCGACGGCCAGGCCCCATTCGGCGGCTTGCGCTCCGGTGATGCAATCACCGGTCAGCAGAAGGCGTTTGGCGCGCTGGTCACCGAGCCGGTGCGCCCAGAGGCCCGCCGCCGGGACGCCCCACACCCGGGTTGGCGGGTAGCCGATCTTGGCGTCGGCTGCGGCGATCACCTGGTCGGCGTGCAGCGCGATGTCGGTGCCGCCGGCCACGCAGTAGCCGTGGATCTTGACCACCGTGGGCTTGTCGGCATGCATCAGGCTGGCGAAGCCGCGCACGAAGCGGCTCATCATCTGGTAGTCGATCATCGGGTCCCACGGCTGATCCGGCAGGTGGTTGACCGCCTGCGTCTTGCCGTCGAGCACCGTGCCCGCATACGCGCCCGTTCCGCCGGCCGAACCGGTCCGGTCCGCATAGGCGGACAGATCGAAGCCCGCGCAGAAACCCTCGCCCCGACCGGACACCAGGATGACATGCACGTTCGGGTCAAGGTCGGCACGCTCCACCAACGCCGAGAGCTCCAGCGGGGTGTCGGCGACGATCGCGTTGCCCTTCTCGGGCCGGTCGAAGGTGATGCGGGCAACCCGGTCGGTGACCTCGTAGGTCATCGTCTTCAGGTTGTCGAAGTCGACGGGCCTGATGGCGTGAGTCATCCCTTTACTAGAGCACGCTCGAGGATGGGCGCGAGGTCCAGGCCGGTCGGCATGGTGCCGTATGCCCCACCCCACTGGCCGCCCAGCCGGGTGGCCAGGAAAGCCTCGGCGACGGCCGGATGGCCGTGGCGCACCAGCAGCGAACCCTGCAGCGCCAGCGAGATGTCCTCGGCCACCTTGCGGGCGCGGTAACCGATTGTGTCCACGTCGGTGAGGTCTTGCCGCAGCCCCTCGACATGGCGGCCCAGTCGCGGATCCTGGCCGGTGCTCTCGTCGAGTTCGGCGAACAGCACCTCGACGCACTCGGGGCGAGTTGCCATGGCGCGCAACGTGTCCAGCGCGCTGACATTGCCCGAGCCCTCCCAGATGCCCATCAGCGGGGCCTCACGGAACAGGCGCGGCATGCCCGAGTCCTCGACGTAGCCGTTGCCGCCCAGGCATTCCAGCGCCTCGGCGGCGTGCGGGGTGGCGCGCTTGCACACCCAGTACTTGCTGGCCGCCAAGCCGATGCGGCGCAACAGCGCCTCCCTTTCGTCCCCGCGCAGCGCCTTGTCGGTGGCCCCGGCCATCCGCATCGCCACGATGGTGGCGGCCTCGGCCTCGACCGCG
>NZ_MBEM01000130.1:0-721 GCF_001954045.1 Mycobacterium sp. SP-6446
CGTCGGCGAACTCCGTGCACAAGGCGAAGCGGTCACCCGGATTTTTGGCCAATGCGCGGGCCAGCACCTCGTCGAGCCCAGCCAGCTCTGGGCGCATAGCGCTGAGCCGCGGCGGAGGGGCCGTGAGGTGCGCGCTGATCACAGCGACCGCATTGGTGTTGGGAAACACCGGCACGCCGGTAAGCAAGTGATACGCGGTGGCGGCTAGCGCGTACTGGTCTGCGCGGCCATCGATGTGATTGCCCATCAACTGTTCGGGCGCCGCATAGGCTGCTGTACCGACCGTCATATTTGTCTGTGTGAGACCACTGATCTCGTCCCGATTGCGTGCAATACCGAAGTCGGTCAACAAGATACGTTGCCTTCCACCCGCTGGACGGGTCAGCAGGATATTGGCCGGCTTGACATCGCGGTGCAGCAAGCCTTTCTGGTGGGCATAATCCAGCGCGCTGGCGACGCCGGCGATTACGGTGCACACGTCGGCAGCTGGCATTCCGGACGGACAGCTTTCCCGGAGCACTCGACGGGTATCGAACCCGTCGACGTAGCGCATCGCGATCCACAGATCACCCTCGAATTCGCCGCGGTCATACACCTCAACGATGTGTGGATGCCACAGCGACGACGCTAAGTCGGCCTCCCTGATGAACCGATCCCGGTAGTCGGGTTGACTAGATAGCTGGTCGTTCAGAATCTTGAGGGCGTCCCGCCGCGGCAACCG
>NZ_MBEM01000131.1:0-95146 GCF_001954045.1 Mycobacterium sp. SP-6446
ATGATCGCCAGGCGGGTGTTCGCCCCGGCGTTCCAGTGCCGCAGCGGCGAGAACAGCGTGATGCCCGCGCACAGCAGGGGCGCCGCCTTGTCCAGCGGCAGCGAGTCCGGGATGCGGACGACGAAGTTCTCGTCGACGACGATCGCCTCGCTGTAACCGCCCTGCGTGGACGTTCCGTCCTTGTCGATCGAGTTGTAGGTGAAGGTCGCGCCCGGTTTGCAGTACTGCTCCAGCCCGGCCTTGCAGCTGCTGCACTCGCCACACGAGTTGACCATGCAGCCCACGCCGACGTGGTCGCCCACCTTGTACTTGGTGACCTCCGAACCGACCTCGGACACCACGCCGGCGATCTCGTGGCCGGGGACTACCGGGTAATTCGGTTGGCCCCATTCGGCTTTGACGGTGTGGATGTCGGAGTGGCAGATCCCGGCGAACTTGATGTCGATCGCTACGTCGTGCGGACCGGGGTCGCGGCGGGTGATGGTGGTCTTGGTCAGCGGCGCGGTCGCCGATGTCGCGGCATACGCCGAAACAGTGCTCATGGCAGATCCCTCTTCGATTTCGTTGCGTCCTAGAAAAGCTTAGTTAAGGTAAAGTTTTTAGGCCAATCGGCCGGTTCATTAGTTGATCGGGGCGTTGAGCAAGCGGAGATCGTCGACGATGCCGCGGGCCGCGATCACGCCTTCGCCGGTCTGCCATATCTCATCGTTGACCACGTAAACCCGGTTGTCGTGATAGGCGGACAGCTTGCGCCACGAGTCGCTGTCCAGGACAGTGGCGGCGCGGTCCGCGGCGGCGGGGGTGGCGCACGACACGTAGATCACGTCGGCATCGGCGGCGGACAGATTCGGCACCTTCGCGAGGTCGGCATCGGTGGCGGCGACCTCGATGTAGGGCTTGTCGGTGAACCGCTGCGCGGCCGGCCGGTCCACGCCGACCGCGGTGAGCACGCTGGCCGGAAAGTTGTTCGACCCGTAGATCCGGATGCTCGTGGTGGTCAGCTGCACGACCGATGCTTGGAAGTGGGCCGCGTCGTGGCTGGCGCCGATCTGCGTGGCCCGCTGGGTGAAGCCGCCGATCAGTCCGTCGACCGCGCCGCCACGGGCAGTGGCCGCGCCGACGCCGCGCAGGTTGTCCTGCCAGGCGGCGCCCGGGGCCGCGGTGAACACCGTCGGGGCGATCGCCGCCAGCTGCGGGTACAACTTCGGCGTCAACCCCTGCGAGCCCAGGATCAAATCCGGGTGGGCCGCCGCGATCGCTTTCAGGTCGGGATTGCTGCGCGTTCCGACGCCGGGCAAGCCGTGGACCGCCTTGCCCAGATAGGACGGCTGACTCGGCGAGCCGTCCGGCAGGGCGGCGGCCACGACGCGGGATTGCAGGCCGAGCGCGCACAGGGCGTCGAGCTGATCACCCGATAGCGCCACGATGCGCTGCGCCTCGGCAGGAACGGTAGCGACGTCGGGGGTGACCCCGGCGGCATTGTGGGCCTGCCGCGTCGGCGGCCCCGGGTCGGCCGCGGCCGCGTCCCGCGCGCACGACTCGTCGGGCTGGCGGTCGTTTCCCAGCACCCCGGCCCCGGCGATCTGGGTGGTGGGCGTGACCAGCGATCGGGCCGACGGTTTGGAGCCGGATCCGGACCCGCAACCGCCGCACACCACGACCAGTGCTGCGGCCACCGTCACCGCTGCGGCGGCGCCCGGAATCGATCGCCTCCCGCCGATTTGCACGCGTTCGACGCTAACATCCGGCGACTTCGGAGCCGATTACGACAGTTTGTAGGACCAGGCCCGCCACCGACCTGATCGAAGGCTAAGATTCGAACCATTGGTTCTGGGCCCCGGTCCGAGAATGTTTGGAGGAGCTGTTGACAGCTGAAGCGCCCCCCTTGGGAGAACTCGAGGCCGTCCGCCCGTATCCGGCCAGAACCGGTCCCAAAGGGAACCTCATCTACAAACTGATCACGACCACCGATCACAAGCTGATCGGCATCATGTACTGCGTCGCCTGCTTCATCTTCTTCTTCATCGGCGGGCTGCTGGCGCTGTTGATGCGCACCGAGTTGGCCGCGCCGGGTCTGCAGTTCCTGTCGAACGAGCAGTTCAACCAGCTGTTCACCATGCACGGCACGATCATGCTGCTGTTCTACGCGACGCCGATCGTGTTCGGTTTCGCCAACCTGGTGCTGCCGCTGCAAATCGGCGCGCCCGACGTCGCCTTCCCGCGGCTCAACGCCTTCTCGTTCTGGTTGTTCTTGTTCGGCGCCACCATGGGGATGGCCGGTTTCGTCGTTCCGGGCGGGGCCGCGGACTTCGGCTGGACGGCCTACACCCCGCTGTCCGACGCCATCCACTCACCCGGCGCGGGCGGAGACCTGTGGATCATGGGTCTGATCGTCGCGGGTCTGGGCACCATCCTGGGCGCGGTCAACATGATCACCACGGTCGTCTGCATGCGCGCACCGGGGATGACGATGTTCCGGATGCCGATCTTCACCTGGAACATCCTGGTGACGTCCATCCTGGTGCTGATCGCGTTCCCGTTGCTCACCGCGGCGCTGTTCGGCCTGGCCGCCGACCGGCACCTCGGCGCCCACGTCTACGACGCGGCCAACGGCGGAGTTCTGTTGTGGCAGCACCTGTTCTGGTTCTTCGGCCATCCCGAGGTGTACATCATCGCGCTGCCGTTCTTCGGGATCATCACCGAGGTGATCCCGGTGTTCTCCCGCAAGCCGGTCTTCGGTTACACCACGCTGGTCTACGCGACCCTGTCGATCGCCGCGCTGTCGGTGGCGGTGTGGGCGCACCACATGTTCGCCACGGGAGCCGTTCTGCTGCCGTTCTTTTCGTTCATGACGTATCTGATCGCGGTGCCGACCGGGATCAAGTTCTTCAACTGGACCTTCACAATGTGGAAGGGCCAGTTGACCTTTGAGACGCCAATGCTGTTCTCGGTGGGCTTCCTGGTGACCTTCCTGCTGGGTGGTCTGACCGGCATCCTGCTGGCCAGCCCGCCGCTGGACTTCCACGTGACCGACACCTATTTCGTTGTGGCGCACTTCCACTACGTCCTGTTCGGCACCATCGTGTTCTCCACCTTCGCCGGTATCTACTTCTGGTTCCCGAAGATGACCGGCCGGCTGCTCGACGAGCGGCTGGGCAAGCTGCACTTCTGGTTGACGTTCATCGGCTTTCACACCACGTTCCTGGTGCAGCACTGGCTGGGCGATCAGGGTATGCCGCGCCGCTACGCGGACTACCTGCCCACCGACGGCTTCCAGCCCCTGAACATCGTCTCGACGATCGGGGCGTTCATCCTGGGCGCGTCGATGTTCCCGTTCGTCTGGAACGTCTTCAAGAGCTGGCGCTACGGCGAGGTCGTCACGGTCGACGACCCGTGGGGCTACGGCAACTCGCTGGAGTGGGCGACCAGTTGCCCGCCGCCGCGGCACAACTTCACCGAGCTGCCCCGAATCCGTTCGGAGCGACCGGCATTCGAGCTGCACTACCCGCACATGGTCGAGCGGCTGCGCGCCGAGGCGCACGTGGGCCGAGCCCATGGGCCGGCGAGCGGCGACGTCACCAGAGCCGACGACGTCAGCGTTCGCAGCTGACGGGCGGCGGCGGCCCTAAGCGAGGCTAAGTCAGGGGTGAACACTCCATACAGGGTGTCGGTGCTGATCACCGTCACCGGCGCGGATCATCCGGGTGTGACGTCGGCGCTCTTCGACGCGCTGTCGCGGCACGGAGTCGAGCTGCTCAACGTCGAACAGGTGGTGATCCGGGGGCGGCTGACGCTGGGTGTGCTGGTGTCCTGCTCGGCGGAGGTCGCGGAAAGCCCATCGCTGCGCGCCGACGTCGAGACCGCGATCCACGGGGTCGGGCTCGATGTCAGCATCGAGCGCAGCGACGACGTGCCGATCATCCGGCAACCGTCGACCCACACCATCTTCGTGCTGGGCCGGCCGATTACCGCCGGCGCGTTCGGCGCGGTGGCCCGCGAGGCCGCGGCGCTGGGCGTCAACTTCGATGTCATTCGCGGGGTTTCCGACTATCCGGTGACCGGGCTGGAGCTGCGGGTCTCGGTGCCGCCGGGGGCCGACGGCCTCCTGCGGACCGCCCTGAACCGGGTGTCCTCCGAGGAGCACGTCGACATCGCGGTCGAGGACTACGGCCTGGCCCGGCGCACCAAACGGCTCATCGTGTTCGACGTCGACTCGACGCTGGTGCAGGGCGAGGTCATCGAGATGCTGGCCGCGCGCGCGGGCGCCGAGGGAGCCGTCGCCGCGATCACCGAGGCCGCGATGCGCGGCGAGCTGGACTTCGCGCAGTCGCTGCAGCAGCGGGTGGCGACCCTGGCGGGCCTGCCCGCGACCGTGATCGACGAGGTCGCCGCCCAGCTGGAACTGATGCCCGGGGCCCGCACCACGCTGCGGACGTTGCGGCGCTTGGGTTTTCACTGCGGCGTGGTCTCCGGGGGGTTCCGGCGGATCATCGAACCGCTGGCGCACGAGCTGATGCTGGACTTCGTCGCCGCCAACGACCTCGAGATCGTCGACGGCACGCTGACCGGCCGGGTCGTCGGCCCGATCATCGACCGGCCCGGAAAGGCCAAGGCGCTTCGCGACTTCGCGCAGCAGGCAGGGGTGCCGATGGCGCAGACCGTCGCCGTCGGCGACGGCGCCAACGACATCGACATGCTCTCCGCGGCGGGCCTGGGCGTGGCGTTCAACGCCAAGCCGGCGCTGCGTGAGGTCGCCGACGCGTCGTTGAGCCACCCGTACCTGGACACCGTGCTGTTCCTGCTCGGCGTCACCCGCGGCGAGATCGAGGCCGCCGACGCCGGCGATCTTGGAGTACGACGTGTGGAGATCCCTTCGGATTAGTGGCGGCCACGGGCAAGCACCCGGCGGCCTTGGCGGCGGCGCGGTACGGCACGATGATCGGGTGCCCGAAACCGGCGACACCGCATCCGATCCCGATCTGCTGATCGACTTGCGGGGTGTGTCGTTGCGCCGCGGCGGGCGCACCTTGGTCGGGCCGGTGGACTGGGCGGTCGAACTCGACGAGCGGTGGGTGATCGTCGGCCCCAACGGCGCCGGCAAGACGTCGCTGCTGCGGATCGCCGCGGCGGCCGAGCACCCATCGTCGGGCGTCGCCCACGTGCTCGGCGAGCGGCTGGGCCGCGTCGACGTCACGGAGTTGCGCGCCCGCATCGGCCTGTCATCCTCGGCGCTGGCGCAGCGGGTGCCCGACGACGAAGTGGTGCGCGATCTCGTCGTCTCGGCCGGCTACGCGGTGCTCGGCCGATGGCGGGAGCGCTACGAAGACATCGACTACCGGCGCGCGATCGACATGCTGGAGAGCCTGGGCGCCGAGCATCTCGCGGAGCGCAGCTACGGCACGCTGTCGGAAGGCGAACGCAAACGGGTGCAGATCGCCCGCGCCCTGATGACCGACCCGGAGTTGCTGCTGCTCGACGAGCCCGCCGCCGGCCTGGACCTGGGCGGCCGGGAGGAGTTGGTGGCCAGGCTGGCCGATCTGGCCGCCGACCCCGACGCGCCCGCGCTGGTGCTGGTCACCCATCACGTCGAGGAAGTTCCCCCCGGCTTCAGCCACTGCATGCTGCTGTCGGAGGGTCGGGTGGTCGCGGCGGGGCTGCTGGCCGACGTGCTGACCGCCGAGAACCTGTCGGCGGCGTTCGGCCAGTCGATCGCCCTCGAGATGGTCGACGGGCGCTATTTCGCGCGGCGCGTCCGCAGCCGCGCGGCCCACCGGAGGCTGCTATGACCGCACCGCACGACGAGGCTCCACTGGTTCCGCGGCCGGCCGCGACCGTGATGCTGATCCGCGACGCCGGGCCCGGCCTGAGCGTGTTCCTGATGCGCCGGCACTCGCGGATGGAATTCGCGGCGGGCACGATGGTGTTCCCGGGCGGCGGCGTCGACGACCGCGACCGCAACGCCGACATCGCGTGGGCGGGGCCGCCTCCGCAGTGGTGGGCGCAGCGCTTCGGCATCGAACCCGAACTGGCCGAGGCCCTGGTTTGCGCCGCGGCCCGCGAGACCTTCGAGGAGTCGGGGGTGCTTTTCGCGGGGCCGGCGGGCCAGGCCGGTTCGGCACCGGACAGTCTCGTCGGCGACGCCTCGGTATACGGCGACGCCCGCCGCGCGCTGGCCGCCGGCACGCTGTCCTTCGCGGACTTCCTGCGCCGGGAAAACCTGGAGCTGCGGGCCGACCTGCTTCGGCCGTGGGCCAATTGGGTCACCCCGGAGGCCGAACGGACCCGCCGATACGACACCTATTTCTTTGTGGCCGCGCTGCCGCGGGGTCAGCGTGCCGACGGTGAGAACACCGAATCCGACCGCGCCGGGTGGACCACGCCGCAGGCCGCCATCGACGACTTCGCCGCCGGCCGTTGCTTCTTGCTGCCGCCGACGTGGACGCAGCTGGACTCGCTCGCCGGCCACACGGTGGCCGACGTGCTGGCGGTCGAACGGCAGATCGTGCCCGTGCAGCCGCATCTCGAAATCCAGGGCGACAACTGGATTTTCGAGTTCTTCGACTCCGACCGCTACCACCAGGCGCGCGAGGCCGGGGGAATGGGGTGGCGGCATTGAGCGAGTTCGTCAGCGTGGTGGTCAGTGACGGCTCGCGGGATGCCGGCCTGGCCATGTTGCTGCTGTCGCGGCCACCCACGAACGCGATGACCCGGCAGGTCTACCGCGAGATCGCGGCCGCGGCCGACGAGCTGGGGCGCCGCGACGACGTCGGCGCCGTCATCCTGTTCGGTGGCCACGAAATCTTCTCCGCCGGCGACGACATGCCCGAGCTGCGGACGCTGAGCCCGAGCGAGGCCGACACCGCGGCCCGGGTGCGCCGGGAGGCCGTCGACGCCGTCGCGGCGATCCCCAAGCCGACCGTGGCCGCGATCACCGGATATGCGCTGGGCGCCGGCCTCACCCTGGCCCTGGCCGCCGACTGGCGGGTCAGCGGCGACAACGTCAAGTTCGGGGCGACGGAGATACTGGCGGGCCTGGTCCCCGGCGGCGGCGCAATGGCTCGCCTGGCCCGCGTGGCCGGGGCGAGCCGGGCCAAGGACCTGGTGTTCAGCGGGCGCTTCTTCGACGCCGAGGAGGCCCTGGCGCTGGGCCTGATCGACGAGATGGTGGCTCCCGACGACGTCTACGACGCCGCCGCGGCGTGGGCCCGCCGCTTCCTCGACGGGCCGTCGCGCGCGCTGGCCGCCGCCAAGGCCGGCATCAACGCCGTCTTCGACCCGGCTCCGGGCGCCGGTTAGGCTGCCCTGCATGACGAGGAGTTCGACTGACGCCGTCCCCAACCCGCGTGCCACCGCCGAGCAGGTCGAAGCCGCCCGCCACGACAGCAAGCTCGCGCAGGTGCTCTACCACGACTGGGAAGCCGAGACGTACGACGAGAAATGGTCGATCTCGTATGACCAGCGCTGCATCGATTACGCCCGGGACTGCTTCGACGCCATCGCGCCCGAGCACGTCCTGCGCGAACTGCCCTACGACCGGGCCCTCGAATTGGGTTGCGGGACAGGGTTTTTCCTGCTGAACCTGATCCAGTCCGGCGTTGCCCGCCGCGGTTCTGTCACCGATCTCTCGCCCGGCATGGTCAAGGTCGCCACCCGCAACGGACAATCGCTGGGGCTCGACATCGACGGCCGGGTGGCCGACGCCGAGGGCATCCCGTATGACGACGACACCTTCGATCTGGTGGTCGGGCACGCCGTCCTGCATCACATTCCCGACGTCGAGCTGTCGCTGCGCGAGGTGGTCCGGGTGCTGCGCCCGGGCGGCCGGTTCGTCTTCGCCGGGGAACCGAGCAATGCCGGCGAGGTCTATGCGCGCGCGCTCTCGACACTGACCTGGCGGATCGTCACCAACGCCACCAAGTTGCCCGGACTGACCGGGTGGCGGCGACCGCAGGCCGAGCTGGACGAGTCGTCGCGCGCCGCGGCGCTCGAGGCGCTCGTCGACCTGCACACCTTCGCGCCGGAAGACCTGGAGCGGATGGCCATCGGCGCCGGAGCCGTCGACGTCGCGACCTCCACCGTCGAGTTCACCGCCGCGATGCTGGGCTGGCCCCTGCGGACCTTCGAGTGCGCGGTGCCGCCGGGGCGGCTGGGCTGGGGCTGGGCGAAATTCGCATTCACCAGCTGGAAGACCCTCAGTTGGGTGGACGCCAACGTGATGCGGCATGTGGTGCCGAAGGGCTGGTTCTACAACGTGATGATCACCGGGGTCAAACCGTCCTGAGCGTCGGCGGCCTGCGCTTCGGCACCGCCGACGTCGAATATCTGCGGTCGGAAGCGGGCACGGCGGCGCTTGCCGCCGTCGCCGACCTGCCGCTGACGGACCGCACCCGCATCGCCGACGTCGCCTCCGTGCGTGCCCGCTTCGGGGCCCGGGCGCCGATTCTGGTGGAGACGACGTTGCTGCGCCGCCGCGCCGCGGACAAGCTCGGCCAGCTCGGTGACGTGTCCGCTTGGCTGTTCACCGACGAGGCCCTGCAGCAGGCGACCGCGGCGCCGGTGGCCCTGCACCGGGCGAAGCGGTTCGCAAAGGCCGGGAGCCCATTGGTTCACGACGCGACCTGTTCGATCGGCACCGAGGTGGCCGCACTGGGCGCGGCGGGGACCGACGCGGTGGGCAGCGACATCGACCCGGTGCGCCTGGCGATGGCGCGCCACAACCTGGGCCCCGGCGCTGCCTTGTGCCGGGCCGACGCGCTGCGTCCGGTCACCCGCGACGCCGTCGTGCTCGTCGATCCGGCGCGCAGGGTGGGCGGGCGGCGGCGTTGGCGCCCGGCCGACTATCAACCGGGCCTGGGCCAGTTGCTCGACGCCTACAGCGGCCGCGACCTCATCGTAAAGTGCAGTCCCGGAATAGATTTCGAATACCTGCGGCGTGCCGGCTTCGACGGTGAAATCGAGGTGACGTCGTACGGCGGTTCGGTCCGCGAGGCGTGCCTGTGGTCGGCCGGGCTGGCCGAGCCGCGTGTGCGTCGTCGAGCGAGCGTACTGGATGTCGGCGAGCAGATCACCGACGCTGAGCCCGCCGACTGCCCGACGCGGCCCGCCGGCCGATGGATCGTCGACCCCGACGGCGCGGTCGTGCGGGCCGGCCTGGTGCGCCACTACGGCGCGCGGCACGGGCTGTGGCAACTCGATCCCGAGATCGCCTACCTGTCCGGCGCCGAGTTGCCGCCGGCGGTCCGCGGCTTCGAGGTGCTCGAGCAGCTGGCGTTCGACGAGCGCCGCCTTCGGCAGGCGCTGTCCGCACGGGACTGCGGGGCGCTGGAGATCCTGGTCCGGGGCGTGCGCATCGACCCCGACGGGCTGCGACGGCGCCTGCGGCTGCGCGGCGGGGAATCCCTGTCGGTGATCGTCACCCGGGTCGGCTCCGGACCCGCGAGCCATGCGACGGCCTTCGTCTGCCGCGCCTCTCGATAGTGCCCAGGTAGGCTGGCTGCCATCGATCTTCCAGGCGCCCCGCCTGCGTAATTTTGCGAGGGACAAATTCGAACGATGCGTTACCTGATAGTGAGCACCGTGCTGGCCGCGGTGGCCCTGCTGGGCTGGCCGGCGGCCGCCGCGCCGGCGACGTGCGCCGGGATGGGCGGCACCGTCGACGACACCCAGCTGTGCCACGTGCACACCACGGGGTCCACCTACGCCATCACCATGACGTTCCCCGCCGACTACCCCGACGAACAGGCGCTGACCGACTACATCACCCAAAACCGCGACGGTTTCCTCAACGTCGCCCAGACGTCCGGCGGGCGCGACCAGCCCTACCAAATGGAGACCAGCGCCGACCAACGCACCTCCGGTCAGCCGCCCCGCACCCGCAGCGTGGTGCTCAAGTTCTTCCAGGACCTCGGCGGATCGCATCCGTCCATCTGGTACAAGGCGTTCAACTACAACCTGGCGACCAAGCAGCCCATCACCTTCGACAACCTGTTCGCGCCCGGCACGACGCCGCTGGACAGCATCTTCCCGTTGGTGCAGCGCGACCTGGAAAATCAGAGCGCGTTCGGTGCCGCCATCCTGCCGTCGACGGGGCACGACCCGTCGCACTACCAGAACTTCGCCATCACCGACGACCAGCTGATCTTCTATTTCGCCCCCGGTGAGATGCTCCCGGCGGTCGCCGGTCCCGTCCAGGCCCAGGTGCCGCGCAACGCGATCCCGCCCCTGGCCGTCTAGAGCCGCCTGGTCACTGCACCGGGCCGGCCAGCCACTCCATCGCCGCGGCACCGATGCCCAGCGCCACCTGTGCCACGCAGCCGATGAGCGGGACGAAGAACGCCCGCCGCCGGCGCACCAGGAGATATACGGAGACCACGAAGTCGGCGACCAAGACCGCGGCGCCGCCCCAGATCCCCAAGGTCGTGGCGCGGTCGATCCAGGCCGGGTCGCCGCATTTCACGGAACCGCACGGGTCGGTGACCATGACGAAAAGGCCGAGCAGCACGATGGTCACCCCGAACAGCGCCCCGTGCACGATCAGCAGGACAACGGTCGCGGCGACGTCCGCGGGCCTGCCGCGTCGATCGGCGCTCATGCCGGCCCGAATCCGTAGACCTGGCCGTCGCTGGTGCACGCCACCACCCTGCGATCAACGCCGACCGAAATCCCGACGGGATATCCCGTGGCCGCGGGCAGCGGATAGCTGTTGAGGGTGTGGCCATTGGCCGGATCGAAGGCCAGCAGCGACATGCCGGGCGCGCCCTGCCCGGGCGGCGTGCCGACCACCGTGTAGCCGACGCCGCCACCGGCCAGGCTCGACGACGACAGCGGGCCGACGTCGTCGCGCCGCCAAGCCTGATCGGCGTGATCGCCGGCATCCTTGAAGGCCGCGAGCCGGGTATCGGGTCCGCCACCGGCCACGATCAGTCCCTGCGGGGTCACCGACGGCGGCGTCTGCGCCAGGAAACCAAGCGGCACTGACCATTTCACCTTCCCGTCGGTGGCGTGCAGCGCCCACAGCCGTTGGTCGCGGCCGTTGACGTAGACGGTCGACCCGTCGGCGGAGAGCACCGGGCTGGCGATCACGCCGGCGCCGACCGCGTCGCTGGTCCACTCGCGGGTCAGCAGCGGCGTCTGGCCCGGATGGTATTTCAGCCCAACCAGTTCCGCGGCCACCGCACCCGGCTGCCAGACGCCGATCACCGCCATCTGGCCGGTCGGGGAGAAGGCGGGGGCCGCCGCCACCGGGCAGCCCTGCCGCGCCGGCGCGCAATCGGCCAGCCCGCGCGTCGCATCGGTCGGGTCCACACCGTCGACCAAATCCAGCGCACTGCCCACCACCATGCCGCGGTGGGCGTCGAACGTCAGGACCTGACCCAGGTGCGTGATGACCAACAGTTGACCATCACCCAAAAACCTTGGTGTGGTGGGCATTCCGATCACCGGCTGGCGCCAGCGAGTCCACTGCGTCACCGGAAAGGAGAGGAAGGCGCCGGGCTGCCCGACGTAGAGATTGTCGAAGCCGTCGAACAGCGGACCGGCGAAGCCGCCACCCTGGACCACCCGGACGCACCAGCGTTGCCGGCCGTTGTTGTCGTTCTCCCACTCCATGAGCGAACATCCGCCCGGGGTCTGCGCGTTGAGGGCGAGATAACCGCGTGCGCTCAGCGCGGGTCCGGCGGCCAGGCTGCCCTTGACCGACCGCGTCCACTGCAGCGACAGCTTGGTGGCGCCGCTGGTGGGGGTGTAGCTGCTGTTGGCCGAGTCGGCGTATTGCGCGGGCCAGCCTTGCGATGCCGAGGCTTGCACCCAGGAGTCGGTGTTGCCGCAACCGCCGAGTCCCACGATCAGCGCGGCGGCCGCCCCCACGAATGACCAACGCCGAAGACCGAGTTGTCGGGCAAGCACCTCGATTTCCCAAATCCTTCCGCGGCCGTTGGTTCGTTTCCAGAGCAGCGATCGAGTACAGGTGAGGGTAACCCGTGGCGGCTCGGATAAGCTCTCCGGCCATGACGACCATGTGGGGTGCTCCGCTCCATCGCCGTTGGCGTGGATCGATGTTGCGCGACCCACGCCAGGCCAAGTTCCTCACGCTGGCCTCGCTGAAGTGGGTACTGGCAAACCGCGCCTACACCCCGTGGTACCTGGTGCGCTACTGGAGGCTGCTGAAGTTCAAGCTGGCCAACCCGCACATCATCACCCGCGGCATGGTGTTTCTCGGCAAGGGCGTCGAGATCCACTGCACACCCGAGCTGGCGCAGCTGGAGATCGGCCGCTGGGTGCACATCGGCGACAAGAACACGATCCGCGCGCACGAGGGCTCGCTGCGCTTCGGCGACAAGGTGGTGCTGGGGCGCGACAACGTCATCAACTGCTACCTCGACATCGAGCTCGGGGATTCGGCGCTGATGGCCGACTGGTGCTACATCTGCGATTTCGACCATCGCATGGACGACATCAACCTGCCGATCAAGGATCAGGGCATCGTCAAGTCCCCGGTTCGAATCGGGCCCGACACCTGGGTCGGGGTCAAGGTGACCGTGCTGCGGGGCACCACCATCGGACGCGGCTGCGTGCTGGGATCGCACGCGGTGGTTCGCGGCGTGGTGCCCGACTACTCGATCGCGGTCGGCGCGCCGGCCAAGGTGGTCAAGAACCGGCAGCTGTCCTGGGAGAGCTCGGCCGCGCAGCGCGCGGAACTGGCGGCCGCGCTGGCCGATATCGAACGCAAAAAGGCTGCCCGCTAACCGATTTCGGGTCTTACGAGGGCTGGTCTTCGACCTCGAAGCGATAGTTGACGGTCCCGCCATCGACGCCGGTGACGGTCACGTTCACCCCGTAGTTCTTCCCGCTAGTGGTCAGCTGGCAGCGCAGCGTCGCGCCCTCGACGCCCTTGAGGTTGTCGGGGCACGTGACCGAATCGGGTTTGCTTCCCAGCTGCGGGGTGAGTTTCTCGCTGATCGTCTTGGCGACCTGGTTCTTGTCGACCGTCTCCACCATGTCGAACTTGACGTCGCTGCCGTTGACGCTGGTGACGGTGACGTTGACGTTGTAGGTCTGCCCGCCCGCCTTCATCTCGCAGTTCAGCTGCGCCCCGACCTTCGCGTCCAGGTCACTGGGGCAGTTCACCGACTCGGGCTTGTTGCCCGCGGGGTCCGTCATCTTCGAGGTGATCTGGCCGGCGACATCGCTTTTGCTGACGGTGTGCGACGACGACACCGAACACGAACACGCGGCGACGCCGGCCATCAGGCCCGCTGCTGCTCCGGAAACCAGCAACGTCCGAACGATCGACTGAGCCATAACGCCTCCCGTGGGCTGTGCGACTGTGGGCAACTGTGAATCGGCTGATAATTGCATGCCAGACATCTTCGAGTGGGCGGATTGCGTAAACATCAGCCGAACGGCGATCTCGCACCGGGGCCTTTGCTGGTCCAACCGCGCGGCGGTTGGTTACGGTACCGAGGTAACACAGCGGAGGGGGTGCCGCGAATGACGAGCCGGGTGATCGCGGTTGCGAGCGTCGCGGGGGCCACGGTGTTGGCCGGAATGGTGGTGGCCGCCTGCAGCGGCACGTCCACGATGGCGTCGACACCCTCGACGTCGACGTCCGCGGTGTCGATGTCGATGCCGGCCGCCGGCACCGACTACACCGCCCTGCTGATTCAGGGCAGCGACGTCAGCACGACACCGCCCAACGTCTTCACCCCGGCGGAGCCGCCCGTCCAAAATCCCAACGCGATGCCCGGCGCGGCGGTGGTTTTCAAAAACCAGGATGACAGCACCCGAATCGGCGACACGGTCCTGATCCTGACCGACGCCGGGGCCGCCGCCAACGCGATGAGCGGGTCGGTCGCGTCGCTGGGCAACACGGTGACCGGCGGTAACCCGCAGCCGATTTCGGTGGGCGACGGGGGCACGATCGTCGCCGGCACGTCGCCGGATAGGTCCAAGGAGGTGACGGTGCTGTTGTTCACCGAGGGCAAGGCGTTCGTCACGCTGGAATTCGACGGCGCGCCCGGCGACGACGTGCCCACCGACTACGCCCTTACGGTCGCCCAGCAACAGGACGGCGCGGTCAAGAACAAGCTTTCCGGCTGAGGCCGGATTCAGTAGGGCGGTTGAGCCGCCAGATATGGGTGGACAGAACGGTGGCGAAGGCACACCACAATCCGTAAGGCGAAAGTGCCAGCCCGGCTTGCGGTTTGGCCTGCGTCGCGCGGCGGATGAGGTCCGCGCTGCTGGCCGTCAGGACCGCTGCACCGAGGGCGGATGCGCCGAGCTTGTGATACCTGAAGAAAAGCCAACTCCATCCGGCGTTGAGGAGCAGGTTGACTCCCAACGCCGCGGCATAGCGACGCGCCTTGTCGTGCTGCCCTGCTTGGCGGAACCCGTCGATAGCCACCGCCGACGTGGCGGCGATGTCGGTGTAGAGGGCTGTCCAGACGACTGGAAAGACGACTCCGGGTGGTTGGTATCGCGGTTTGCGCAGCCGTGCGTACCAGGTAGGGACACGGCGTGGGCTGGCGATGCTTCCGGTGCCGGCTGCCGCGCCGACGGCCAGCGTTGTCGCGGCCAGTGTTGAGCTGTTCATACGGTGCTCCGTTCATGCCGGGCCAAGTCCGCTTGCTGCTCAACAGGTTTGGCGGTAGTTGCAGAGCTACCCAACAACGACGCAGATATGCCTACCGGTCCGGCAGGGCGTGCTCGACGATGGGCAGCCGCGGCTGTGGTTGCCGTTCACGGCGTTTGGCGGCCAGGTAAACCTGGGCCGTTTCCTTGGCCACGGTCCCCCAGTCGAAGTCGGAGGTGAGCCGCTCGCGGGCGGCGTCGGCGCGTCGTTGCGCGCCGAGCGGGTCGTCGAGCACGGCGCGCACCGCGGCGGCCAGCCCGGCCACGTCGCGAGGCGGACAGGACACCCCGGTCTTGCCATTGATCACCGCTTCGCCCAGGCCGCCGATGTTCGACGTCACCAACGGGGTGCCGGCCGCGGCGGCCTCCAGAGCGGCGAGCCCGAACGGTTCGTAGTGGCTGGGCAGCACGGCGGCGTCGGCCCGATGCAGCAACGCCAGCAGCTCGTTGTGATCACAATGCCCGACGAACCGAGTTGCCTTGAGCACCCGATGTTTACGCGCCTGCTCGACGAGCCAGTCCTGCTGGGTGCCCTCGCCGGCGACGGTCAGGGTGGTGCCCGGATGCGTGCGCCTGATCCGCGGCAGCGCGGCGATCACGTCGTGCACACCCTTCTCGTACTCCAGCCGCCCGACGTAGAGCAGCTCGGCCGGCCCGGTGCGGGGACGACGGGGCGCGAACGGCCAGCGTGCGGCGTCGATGCCGTTGGGGATCACCGTGGTCTCGGCCAGACCCGGACCGAACAATTCGGTGATCTCGTCGGTCATCGACGCCGAACACGTGATCAGCGAATCGGATTCACGTACCAGCCATGACTCGACCGCGTGCACCTGACGGCTGATCGCGCCGGAAACCCAGCCCGAATGCCGCCCGGCCTCCGTCGCGTGGATCGTGGAAACGATTGGCACGTCGTAGTATTCGGCGAGCGCGATGGCCGGATGGGCGACCAGCCAGTCGTGGGCGTGCACCACGTCGGGACGCCACGGCCGGTCGCTGCCGTATTTCTTCAACCGCAGGCCGGCGCGGATCATCGCGTGACCCATCGCCAGGGTCCAGGCCATCATGTCGGCACCGAAGCTGAATTCGTGCGGATCCTGCGCGGCCGCGATCACCCGGACGCCCTCGCTGAGATCGTCGGACGACGGGTGCGTGCTGGGATCGGTGCCCGACGGACGGCGCGACAGCACGACGACGTCGTGACCGGCCGCGGCCAGCGCGGTGGACAGGTGATGCACGTGCCGGCCGAGCCCGCCGATCACCACCGGCGGGTATTCCCACGACACCATGAGGATCTTCATCGGGGCAGCCTTCGGGCGTCCAGGGCGCCGAACAGGCCGTCGGCGCGGTTCCAGCCGTCGGCCAGGCGCTCCGCGGTCTCGCGCCGGCCCGACGCCAGCGCCCCGGCGATCTCGCGGGTCGCGTGCGCATGCAGGTGCGCACGGTAGCGGGCGTAGTCGGCGGCCGAGTCCTTACTGACCATGAACGGCCAGTCGCTGGAGACGGTCAGCAGGGTCTCGCGCAGGATCTGATCGGCGACGCGATCGCGGGGGAGCGGGCCGTCCAGCGATGCCGTCTGCGACCTCGTTTGTGCCAAGGCCTTGTCCACGGTGCTCAGCGCGGTGTCGACCACTTCGGTGTTGAGCTGGACCAGATCGGCGACCTGCTCGCCGGCCCACACCTGCCAGTCCTTGCCCGAGCCCCACGAACTCGGCGGCAAGGCGACGGCATCGCCGACGAATCCGCCGGCCAGCGCGTCGCTCAGTGTGCCCACCCGAACACCGGCGGCGGGCAGGGCGCGCAGCACCCGCGCCAGCCACGTCGGGCCCTCGTACCACCAGTGTCCGAACAGTTCGGTGTCGAACGCCGCGACCACGTGGGCGGGGCGCCCGATGCGCTCCGACTCGGACAACAGTCGGGTGCGCACCACGTCGACGAAGTCGGCGACGTGGACGTCGACGGCGCGGTCGGCCCGCTCGGGGTCGTAGGGCGCCTTGGCCTCCGAGGCCACGTTGCGGCCGGTGACCCGGGCCGGCTTGAGGCCGGTGAGGTGGTCATAGGTGTGGAAGTCGCGATAGGCCGCATGGCCGGGATAGCCGGACTTCGGCGACCACACCCGGTAGCTGACCTGCAGGTCGCGCCCGAACGCGACGACGTCGGTGTCGCCGACGGGCCGGCCTAGCGCGGTATCGCCGTGCAGCGACGGGCCGTCGACCATGAAGTGGGTGACGCCCGCCGGGGCGTAGTCATGTTCCATGCCGGGGGCGTAGGCGCATTCGGGCGCCCAGATGCCGCCCGGGGTGTGGGCCATCCGCAGCTGCGGGTCGGCCAGGCCTTCGCGCAGCGCGAACTCGCGCAGCCGGGGCGCGAGCAGCGGCTGGAACGGGTGGGCCAGCGGGCCGCCGAGCAGCTCCACGGTGCCCGCGTCGATCAGGCCGCGCAGCAGCGGGCTGCCCCCGTGCCGCCACAGCGTGGCGAAATCCTCAAGCGCGTCATCGGCCTCGGCGCATTCGCGAATCCCGAAGGCCCGCAACGCTTCCGGTGTGCACGATTGGTAGTCGGCCGACTTGGATCCGCTCGCGGATCGCACGCTGGCCGCTTCGGACGCCCGCAGTCGCCAGTTGGCCAGCCAGTGATGCATGCCGTCGAGGCAGTACGGGTCGTCGAGCTGGGCGTTGACCACCGGCGTAACGCCGAGGGTGATGAGCCGGTGCCGGTCCTCGTCGGCCAGGGTGCGCAGCACCCGGAACAGCGGCAGGTACGCCGCGGCCCAGGACTGGTAGAGCCATTCCTCGCCGACCGGCCAGCGCCCGTGGTGGGCCAGCCAGGGCAGGTGGGTGTGCAACACCAAGGTGAACATCCCGGGCACGCGGTCGATGCTCACGGGCGCACCGCGATCGCGATGAGATCGAGGCTGTCATCTATGTCACGCACGCTGGAATCGACGATGTCGAAGTCGTCGGTGCTGACCGCGGCGACGTCCGCGGCCAGCTCGGGCGGCCACGGCGCGTCGGCCACCGCCCGCGCGATCTGCGCGTCGATGATCGAGCCGCCGTGCCGGGCATCCATCTCACGCAGCCGCGGTCCGTGGAACACACCGCTGATCGACACCTCGCCGAAACCGCCGTCGACCAGCAGCTCGGTCAGCTCGCGGGCGTTGAGTTCGCGGGTGTGGAACGGATTGACCGGGGTGTCGCGACCCGGGGAGAACGTGATGCGGTTGGGCGTCGAGATCATCAACAACCCGGACGGGCGCAGCACCCGGGCGCACTCGGCCACGAACTGGGCCTGGTCCCACAGGTGCTCGATCACCTGGAAGTTCACCACGACGTCCACCGACGCGTCGGGCAGCGGCAGCTCGGCCAGGTTTGCCTGCATGACGTCCACCCTGGCGTAGCGGGCGCGGACGTGGGCCACCGCGGTCTCGTCGTAGTCGACCGCGACGACCCGGCGGGCGATGCCCGCGATCAGGTCGGCACCGTAACCTTCGCCACATCCGGCCTCGAGCACGTCGCGCCCGGCGCAGCGCGGCGCAAGCCGTTCGTAGACCACCTCGTGGCGCCGGAACCAATAGTTCTCGATGTCCAGATCGGGGATCGTGCGCTCGCCTGTCAGCGTCAACACCGCGTCAGGCGCCGGCGAGGTGTTGCCGGGGACGCGTTGCGGGACGTCGGGGACGAATGCGCTCATTGCATAGGGAGGCTAACGCGAAGTGTCCGATTCGCGAACCGGGCCGAAGGAACGTGCACTACGACCCGCTATGGTGTGAGTGCAGAACGCACAAACTTACCTCGTAGTAATACCGCTGTGCGTTGCTAAACGTGTACCGAGTTCCCGCAGTCGCGCACTGCGGAACTCCTTCGAGGAGGACGAACCACACTCATGACGAACATCGTGGTCCTGATCAAGCAGGTCCCAGACACGTGGTCGGAGCGCAAGCTCACTGACGGCGATTTCACGCTGGACCGCGAGGCCGCCGACGCGGTGCTGGACGAGATCAACGAGCGTGCCGTGGAAGAGGCGCTGCAGATTCGCGAGAAAGAGGCCGCCGACGGCGTCGACGGGTCGGTGACCGTGCTGACCGCGGGTCCCGAGCGCGCCACCGAGGCGATCCGCAAGGCCCTGTCCATGGGCGCCGACAAGGCCGTCCACCTCAAGGACGACGGCATGCACGGCTCGGACGTGATCCAGACCGGCTGGGCGCTGGCCCGCGCGCTGGGCACCATCGAGGGCACCGAGCTGGTCATCGCCGGTAACGAGGCCACCGACGGCGTCGGCGGGGCGGTGCCGGCGATCATCGCCGAGTACCTCGGCCTGCCGCAGCTCACCCACCTGCGCAAGCTGTCGCTGGAGGGCGGCAAGGTCATCGGCGAGCGCGAGACCGACGACGGCGTGTTCACCCTCGAGGCCACGCTGCCCGCGGTCGTGAGCGTCAACGAGAAGATCAACGAGCCGCGCTTCCCGTCCTTCAAAGGCATCATGGCCGCCAAGAAGAAGGAAGTCACTGTCCTGACGCTGGCCGAGATCGGGGTCGAGGGCGACGAGGTCGGGCTGGCCAATGCCGGCACCACGGTGCTGTCGTCGACGCCGAAGCCGCCGAAGACCGCGGGCGAGAAGGTCGCCGACGAAGGTGAAGGCGGCAACCAGATCGCCCAGTACCTGGTCGGCCAGAAGATCATCTGAACCCCACGCCCGTCATCCAACGAGAAGAGCGATATAACCCATGGCTGAAGTATTGGTGCTCGTCGAGCACGCCGAAGGCGCCCTGAAGAAGGTCACCTCCGAACTGATCACCGCCGCCCGCGCGCTGGGTGAGCCGGCCGCCGTCGTGGTCGGCGCGCCCGGCACGGCCGCGCCGCTGGCCGACGGGCTGAAGGAGGCCGGCGCCGCCAAGATCTACGTCGCCGAGTCCGACGCCGTCGACAACTACCTGATCACCCCGACGGTCGACGTGCTGGCCGCGCTGGCCGAGTCCAACGCGCCGGCCGCCGTGCTGCTGGCCGCCAACGCCGACGGCAAGGAGATCGCCGGACGGCTCGCCGCCCGGATCGGTTCCGGTCTGCTCGTCGACGTGGTCGACGTCAAGGAGGGCGCCAAGGCCACCCATTCCATCTTCGGTGGAGCGTTCACCGTCGAGGCGCAGGCCAACGGCGACACCCCGGTGATCACGGTGCGGGCCGGCGCCATCGACGCCGAGCCGGCCGCGGGTGCCGGCGAGCAGGTCACCGTCGAGGTGCCGGCTCCCGCCGAGAACGCCACCAAGATCACGTCGCGCGAGCCCGCCGTCGCCGGTGACCGCCCGGAGCTGACGGAGGCCACCATCGTGGTCTCCGGTGGCCGTGGGGTCGGCAGCGCCGAGAACTTCAACGTCGTCGAGGCGCTGGCCGACTCGCTGGGTGCGGCGGTCGGGGCGTCACGCGCCGCCGTCGACTCCGGCTACTACCCGGGCCAGTTCCAGGTCGGCCAGACGGGCAAGACGGTGTCTCCGCAGCTCTACATCGCGCTGGGCATCTCCGGTGCGATCCAGCACCGCGCGGGCATGCAGACGTCGAAGACCATCGTCGCGGTCAACAAGGACGAAGAGGCGCCCATCTTCGAGATCGCCGACTACGGCGTGGTGGGTGACCTGTTTAAGGTCGCCCCGCAGCTCACCGACGCGATCAAGGCCCGCAAGGGCTGACGGCACCCCCGAGTTAACCAACGGCCCCGCGGATTACCCGCGGGGCTGTTGTTTTCGCCACTATTTCCGCGACATTTCGTCACCTGACGTGCACCGACACGTCACAGCGGCGACGCCGATCGGTACATCGACTGCGCGACGTTGTTGACATGAGCATTGCTTCTGTCCTGATAGCCGGCGACCAGCCGGAGGCGATCGGTTCGTCCGCACCGCGCTACTCGCTGCTGCTGGCCACCGACACCGATTCGATCGAGGCGGCGCAACGGCTCCGCTACGACGTGTTCACCAGCACACCGGGCTTCGCGCTGCCGACGGCCGACCAGGTCGACGCGGACCGCTTCGACGAATACTGCGATCACCTGCTGGTCCGCGACGACGACACGGGTGAGCTGGTGGGTTGTTACCGGATGTTGGCGCCGGCCGGGGCGATCGCGGCCGGGGGGCTTTACACCGCAACGGAATTCGACGTGCGCGCCTTCGACCCGCTGCGGCCGTCGCTGGTGGAGATGGGGCGCGCCGTGGTGCGCGACGGTCACCGCAACGGCGGCGTGGTGCTGCTGATGTGGGCGGGCATCCTGGCCTACCTGGACCGCTACGGCTACGACTACGTGACGGGCTGCGTGTCGGTGCCCATCGGCGCCGAATCGGACCGTGACGTGCCGGGCAGCCAGCTGCGCGGCGTCCGCGACTTCATCCTGAGCCGGCACGCCGCGCCGGCGCAGTACCGCGTCCAGCCGCACCTGCCGGTGCGCGTCGACGGGCGGGCCCTCGATGAGATTCCCGCGCCGCCGCGGCCGGCGGTTCCGGCGCTGATGCGTGGCTACCTGCGGTTGGGCGCGCAGGTCTGCGGCGAGCCGGCGCACGACCCGGATTTCGGCGTGGGTGACTTCTGCGTGCTGCTGGACAAACGACGGGCCGATACCCGATATCTCAAGCGGCTGCGGTCGGTGTCGGCGGCTTCTCAAATGGCCACTGAGATGGCCGGCGCACGATGACCGCCGCCCACGCCTGGCTGCCCCGCGCGACATGCGACAGCAGCTGCGTGGGTGTGGGCACCGCGTCGTCGCGGTGGCGGGTGGTGCTGCGGGTGACGCTTCGCGTCATGTTGGCCGCGTTGCTGGCGCCCGGGGTGCCGCTGGCGCTGGCGCCGCTGCCGGGCCAGCTGCGGGTACAGCGCTTCTATTGCCGCGCGGTGCTGCGCTGTTTCGGCGCGCGGATTCGGGTGTCGGGCAGCCCGATTCGCAACCTGCGCGGAGTGCTGGTGGTCAGCCCGCACATGTCGTGGCTGGACGTCTTCGCCATCGGTTCGGTGATGCCGGGGGCGTTCGTGGCCCGCGCGGACATGTTCACCGGACCCCTGGCGCGCATGCTCAAGATCATCCCCATCGAGCGGGCCAGTCTGCGGCGGCTGCCCGGGGTGGTCGACACCGTCGCGGATCGGCTGCGTGCCGGTCAGACCGTGGTGGCCTTCCCCGAAGGCACCACCTGGTGCGGCGTCGCCTGTGGGTCCTTCTATCCGGCGATGTTCCAGGCCGCGATCGACGCCGGCCGCCCGGTGCAGCCGATTCGGTTGACCTACCACCACGCCGACGGCGCCGTTTCCACCGCCCCGGCCTTCGTCGGCGACGACACCCTGTGGCGGTCGATGTGCCGGTTGCTCACCGTGCGCCGCACCTGGGCGCATGTTCACGTCGAATCCCTGCAGCTACCGGGCGCTGATCGGCGGGCGCTGGCCCGCCGCTGCCAGTGGGCCGTGGGTGTCGGAGTGTCGCGGCGCCCGGAGCAGCAGTCGGGTCGGGGCCACGTGCTGGTGGCTTCCTAGGTTCGGGGCAGCCCTGGCCTGCAGGTATCGTGGGGCGGGTCATGGTCTATCTCGATCACGCCGCGACGACCCCGATGCACCCCGCCGCCATCGAGGCGATGACGGCTGCGCTGGGCACCGTGGGCAACGCCTCCTCGCTGCACACCAGCGGCCGCGCGGCGCGGCGCCGGATCGAGGAATCGCGCGAGCTGATCGCCGAGAAGCTGGGCGCGCGCCCGTCGGAGGTGATCTTCACCGCGGGCGGCACCGAGAGCGACAACCTGGCCGTCAAGGGGATCTATTGGGCCCGGCGGGGAGCCGAGCCACGCCGCCGGCGCATCGTCACCAGTGAGGTCGAACACCACGCCGTGCTCGACTCGGTGAACTGGCTCGTCGAACACGAGGACGCCGAAGTGACCTGGCTACCCACCGCGCCCGACGGGTCGGTGTCGGCGGCCGCGCTGCGCGAGGTCCTTACCCGCCATGACGACGTCGCGCTGGTGTCGGTGATGTGGGCCAACAATGAAGTCGGCACAGTCATGCCGGCCGCCGAACTCGCGGCCGTCGCAGCCGAATTCGGCGTCCCGATGCACAGCGACGCCATTCAGGCAATCGGGCAGCTGCCCGTCGATTTCACCGCTAGCGGACTATCGGCGATGAGCGTGGCCGCACACAAGTTCGGCGGTCCGCCGGCGGTGGGCGCGTTGCTGCTGCGGCGGGACGTCGCGTGTGTACCGCTGTCGCATGGCGGTGGGCAGGAGCGCGACATCCGTTCCGGCACACCCGATGTGGCCGGTGCCGTCGGAATGGCGGCGGCGGCCCGGATCGCGGTGGACGGGCTCGCCGCCAACGCTGCGCGGCTGCGAACGTTGCGCGATCGACTGGTCGAGGGCGTACTCACCGGCATCGACGACGTCGTCGTCAACGGCGCCGCCGACCCGTTGCGGCTTCCGGGCAACGCGCACTTCACCTTCCGCGGCTGCGAGGGCGATGCGCTGCTGATGCTGTTGGACGCCAACGGGATCGAGTGCTCGACCGGCTCGGCGTGCACCGCCGGTGTCGCGCAGCCGTCACACGTGCTGACCGCGATGGGCGCCGATCCGGCCAGCGCCCGCGGCTCATTGCGTCTTTCGCTGGGGCACACCAGTGTGGACGCCGACATCGACGCCGTGTTGGGCGTGCTGCCCGGCGCCGTCGACCGGGCCCGGCGCGCGGCCCTGGCGGCGGCGGGAGCGGGTCGATGAAAGTCCTCGCTGCGATGAGCGGTGGCGTCGACTCGTCGGTCGCCGCCGCACGCATGGTCGACGCCGGGCACGATGTGGTCGGCGTGCACCTGGCGCTGTCGAGTGCGCCCGGTACGCTGCGCACCGGCTCACGCGGATGCTGCTCGAAAGAAGACGCCTCCGACGCGCGCCGAGTGGCCGACGTGCTCGGAATCCCGTTCTACGTATGGGATTTCGCGGAGCGGTTCAAAGCGGACGTGATCGACGATTTCGTGTCGTCGTATGCCCGGGGGGAGACCCCCAACCCCTGCGTGCGGTGCAATCAGCGCATCAAGTTCTCGGCTCTGTCCGCGAGAGCACTCGCGTTGGGCTTCGACACGGTGGCAACCGGGCACTACGCCCGGCTGTCGCAGGGGCGGCTGCGTCGCGCCGTCGACGAGGACAAGGACCAGTCCTATGTGCTCGCCGTGTTGACGGCCGAGCAGTTGCGCCACGCCGCATTCCCGATCGGCGACACACCCAAACCGCAGATCCGCGCCGAGGCCGCCCGCCGCGGCCTGGCGGTCGCCGACAAGCCGGACAGCCACGACATCTGCTTCATCCCGTCCGGCGACACCCGCGCGTTTCTGGGAGAGCGCATCGGGGTGCGCCGCGGCGCGGTGGTCAACGCAGACGGCGCGGTGCTGGCCATGCACGACGGCGTGCACGGTTTCACCATCGGCCAGCGCAAAGGCCTGGGCATCGGAGGGCCGGGACCCGATGGCCGGCCGCGCTACGTGACGGCGATCGATGCCGACACCGCGACCGTGCACGTGGGTGCGGCCGGCGACCTCGACGTGGTTGCGTTGCGGGGACGGGCGCCGGTCTTCACCGCGGGGGCCGCATTCTCGGGTCCCGTCGAGTGCGCGGTTCAGGTGCGCGCCCACGGCGAAACCGCCAGTGCGGTAGCCGAATTGGTCGGCGACGAGCTCGACGTGCGGTTGCGTACCCCGCTGCGCGGCGTGGCGCCCGGGCAGACGCTGGTGATGTATCGCCCGGACCCCGGCGGCGACGAGGTGCTGGGCAGCGCCACCATCACCGGCACCCGCGGCTAGCCCGGCACGTTGGCGACGATGTTGGTCATCACGATGTCCGACACCGTCTGCGGGAATCCGCAGAACGTGACCTCCAGCAGGGCCACCGACAGCACCCGGTAGTCGCGACCGCAGCCGCCGGGCCGCATGTGCAGCGAGTTGGCGTCGGCCTTCCACTCGCCGACGAACATTTGACCGGCCACCCCGTCCGCGCAGTTTCCGACGGTCTTCACCAGCGCACCGAACGCACCCCGCGCGCCGTCGGGGTCTCGATAGGCCGCGGCGCCCTCGGAGATCAGCGCACCGTCGGGCGGGTCCTGGAAGGTGGTCTTGTGGAATTCCTGGATGTCGGGCCCGAACGTCGCAGTCTCGGCGAACAGGAACCGGCACTCCCGCGGGGTGTTATCGGCCAGCGCGTCGATGTCCACCGGAGACGTGTCGTCCATCGTGGGGATGATCGTCAGGTGCTGGCCGGCCCCGGTAATCGCTTGCATGCGTGGCTGATCCAGCAGGATGGTGTCGACATTGACGCCCTGCACACCCCGGTGGGGGGCGCCGAATCCCGGCACCGCGGTGCCGCCGACCACCCGGGTGCACGCCGCGATCAGCAGCGCCGCGCCGCACAACAGCAGCGGGCGCGCCAATCCCCGGATCTGCGACACCGTTTGCACGTACCTCTCTCGCTCGAACCTACTCGACCGGCCCCGGGGCAGACACCCCCTGGCCGGCGTCCCGCGACGCGAGGTCGAATACGGTTGCCGGGTGAGTGTTTTCGGCACCGCGTTCGCCAGGGCCAGCGGCGTCGGGTCGTGGCCCGGAATCCAGGCGCGCCAGGCCGCCGAGGTCGTCGTCGGCGAGCTGGCGGACGCGCTGGCCCACATCGTCGAGTTGCCGGCCAGGGGAGTCGGCGCCGACATGCTTGGCCGCGCGGGCGCGCTCCTGGTCGACGTGGCCATCGACACCGCGCCGCGCGGCTATCGCATCGCCGCCCGGCCCGGGGCGGTGACACGCCGGGCCGTCAGCCTCCTCGACGAGGACATGGACGCCCTGGAAGAGGCGTGGGAGACCGCGGGCCTGCGCGGCGCCGGGCGCGTGGTCAAGGTGCAGGCGCCCGGGCCGATCACGCTGGCGGCCGAGCTCGAGCTGGCCAACGGCCACCGGGCGATCACCGATTCCGGCGCGGTGCGCGATCTGGCGGCCTCGCTGGCCGAAGGCGTCGGCTCGCATCGCGCGGCGCTGGCGCGGCGGCTCGACACACCGGTCGTGGTCCAGTTCGACGAACCCTCGCTGCCGGCGGCGTTGGGTGGGGAGCTGAGGGGGGTGACCGCGCTGAGCCCGGTCGCCGCGCTCGACGAGGCGGTCGCCGGCGCGCTGCTCGATACGTGCGTCGCGGCGGTGGGCGCTGGAACTGCGGGCGCTGGGGTGCTGGTGCACAGCTGCGCACCCGGGTTGCCGTGGAATGTGTTGCAGCGCAGCACCATTGGCGCCGTGTCGGTGGAAGCTGGCACGTTGCGGGCCGTGGACCTGGACGGCGTCGCGGCATTCGTCGAATCCGGACGCACCGTCGTGCTCGGCGTGGTCCCCGTGCGGCAACCGGACAAGAAGCCGTCGGTGGAAGAGGTCGCCGCCGCGGTCGTCGCGGTGACCGATCGGCTCGGATTCGACCGCGCGGCGCTGCGCGACCGCATCGGTGTCACCCCCGCCTGCGGGCTGGCGACGGCCACGCCGCAGTGGGCCCGCACCGCGATCGAGCTGGCCCGCAAGGCCGCCGACGCGTTCGCCGAAGACCCGGACGCGATCACATAGGCAACCAATTGGTTGCATATCGCGTCACCGTGTGCTTGGCTGAAAGGCAACTAGGAGGTTGCATATGAGTACCGATCGAATCCAGAAGCAAGCACTGTTGCGAGCACCGCTGGACCGGGTGTGGCGGGCCATCACCGACGCCGAGGAGTTCGGGCGCTGGTTCGGCGTCCGCTTCGACGGGCCCTTCGTCGAGGGCAAGCCCGTCGGCGCGACGATCACCCCGACCACCGTCGATGAAGAGGTCGCCAAGCGCCAGCAGCCGCATGCCGGGACCCGCTCCACGTGGCAGATCGTTGCCATCGAACCGCAGCGGCGGTTCGCCTACCGCTGGCATCCGTTTGCCGTCGACCCGAACGTTGACTACGGCCAAGAACCGACCACGCTGGTCGAGTTCGCCCTGTCGGAGACGCCGGACGGTGTGCTGCTCACCATCACCGAATCCGGTTTCGACGCCATCCCCGAGACGCGCCGCTTCGCGTCGTACGACGCCAACTCCGAGGGCTGGGGGATCCAGGCCGACCTGGTTCGCAGATACGCCGAAGGCCTGCGGGTGTGACCGCACAGCTTTCGGTCGGCGCGCCGGTTTTCGATGCGCTCGGGGACCCCAATCGGCTGCGCATCATCGTTCGGCTCTGCGATCTCGGTCCGAGTTCGACATCGCAAGTCATCAGCGTCATTCCGGTTACCCGGCAGGCGGCCAGCAAGCATCTGCAGCTGCTCGAATCGGTCGGTTTGGTCGCCAGCAGCCGGCGGGGTCGCGAGCGCATCTGGACCGTGCAGACCGAGCCGCTGGCCCGGGCCAGTGACTACCTGAACCAGTTGTCACGGCGCTGGGATGCCGCGGCGGACCGGTTGCGGGCTTTCGTCGAAGAGGTGTGAATGGGCCGGTGCGCCAAGGCGTCGCAGACGCTGTCATCGCCCTTCGATAGCCTGCGAAGGTGAGCTCGCCAGAGGATGACCCCGTCCCATCCGAGGTACGGCGCCAGTGGCGTGAGCTGGCCGACGAGGTGCGCGAACACCAGTTCCGCTACTACGTGCGCGACGCGCCGATCATCTCCGACGCGGAATTCGACGACCTGCTGCGGCGGTTGGGCGCGCTGGAGGACGAGCATCCCGAACTGCGCACGCCCGATTCGCCCACCCAGCTCGTCGGCGGCGCGGGCTTCGCCACGGATTTCACGTCCGCCGAACATCTGGAGCGAATGCTGTCCCTGGACAACGTGTTCAGCACCGAAGAGTTCGACCTATGGGCCGCCCGGGTCCGCGCCGAGGTCGGCCAATCCGGCTCTCAAGACGTCCCATTCCTGTGCGAGCTCAAAATCGACGGTGTCGCATTGGCTTTGGTCTACCGCAATGGCCGGCTGGTGCGCGCGGCCACCCGGGGCGACGGGCGCACCGGCGAGGACGTCACGCTCAACGCGCGCACCATCGACGACGTGCCCGAGCGGCTGACGGGCGGCGACGGCTATCCGATACCCGACGTGCTCGAGGTGCGCGGCGAGGTGTTCTTCCGGCTCGACGATTTCGAAGCCCTCAACGCCGCACTGGTCGAGGACGGCAAGACGCCGTTCGCCAACCCGCGCAACAGCGCCGCGGGCTCGCTTCGCCAAAAGGACCCCGCGGTCACGGCCCGGCGCAAGCTCCGGATGATCTGCCACGGGGTCGGGCACACCGAAGGATTCCGGCCGGCCACCCTGCACGACGCGTACCTGGCGCTGGGGGCGTGGGGCCTGCCCGTCTCCGACCACACCACCCGGGTCGAGGACGCGGCCGGTGCGCTCGAGCGCATCGCCTACTGGGGCGAGCACCGTCACGACGTGGATCACGAAATCGACGGTGTCGTAGTCAAAGTCGACGACGTGGCGCTGCAGCGCAGGCTCGGTTCCACGTCGCGCGCCCCGCGGTGGGCGATCGCCTACAAGTATCCGCCCCAGGAGGTGCAGACCGAGCTGCTCGACATCCGGGTCAACGTCGGCCGCACCGGGCGGGTCACGCCGTTCGCGTTCATGACGCCGGTTACCGTCTCCGGATCCACGGTGGGTCTTGCCACGCTGCACAACGCCGCCGAGGTCAAGCGCAAGGGGGTGCTGATCGGCGACACCGTGGTGATCCGCAAGGCCGGCGACGTGATTCCCGAAGTGCTGGGTCCCGTCGTCGACCTGCGCGACGGCTCGGAACGCGAATTCGTCATGCCCACAACGTGTCCCGAGTGCGGCACCACCCTGGCTCCCGCCAAGGAGGGCGACGCCGACATCCGTTGTCCCAACTCGCGCTCCTGCCCGGCGCAGCTGCGGGAGCGGGTGTTTCACGTCGCCGGTCGCGGCGCCTTCGACATCGAGGCGCTGGGATACGAGGCCGCCATCGCGCTGCTGCAGGCCGGAGTGATCTCCGACGAGGGAGACCTGTTCTCGCTCACCGAGGACGACCTGCTGCGCACCGAGTTGTTCACCACCAAGAGCGGCGCGGTGTCGGCCAATGGCAAGCGGCTGCTGGCCAACCTCGACAAGGCCAAGACGCAACCGCTCTGGCGAGTGCTGGTCGCGTTGTCCATCCGGCATGTCGGCCCGACGGCCGCGCGCGCGCTGGCAACCGAATTCGGCGATCTGCAAGCCATCGAAGGGGCATCGACCGAACAGCTGGCCGCCGTCGAGGGCGTGGGACCGACGATCGCCGCCGCCGTCACCGAGTGGTTCACCGTCGACTGGCACCGCGCGATCGTCGACAAGTGGCGCGCCGCCGGAGTGCGGATGGCAGACGAGCGCGACGCCAGCGTGCCGCGCACGCTCGAAGGCCTGACGATCGTGGTTACCGGTTCCCTGCCGGGCTTTTCGCGTGACGACGCCAAGGAGGCCATCGTGTCGCGCGGCGGCAAGGCCGCGGGTTCGGTGTCGAAGAAAACCGACTACGTCGTTGCCGGCGACTCGCCGGGATCCAAATACGACAAGGCCGTCGAACTCGGCGTGCCGATCCTCGACGAGGACGGGTTTCGCCGGCTGCTGGAGGACGGACCGCCCGCGGGGGAGGAGGAAACCGCCGAAGCGGCGGAGTGATAGGTACGGTACTGGACCGTACAGCCATGGCGGGCCTATTGTGTGCGCTATGACCCAGGCTGCCGATCGGTATGGCGAGCCATCACCGTGGTCGCCCCGCGAAGCCGAGTTGCTTGCGGTGACGTTGCGGCTGCTTCAGGAGCACGGCTATGACCGGTTGACGGTGGACGAGGTGGCCAGCGCCGCCCGCGCCAGCAAGGCCACCGTGTATCGACGCTGGCCGTCGAAGGCCGAACTGGTGCTGGCCGCCTTCATCGAGGGCATCCGTCAGGTCGCGGTCGCGCCGGAGACCGGCACGTTGCGGGGCGACTTGCTACGGCTGGGTGAGGTCTGCTGTCAGGAGACACGCCAGCTCGCCAGCACGATCCGCGCGGTGATGGTCGAGGTGTCGCGCAACCCGGCACTCAACGAGGTGATGCAACGTCAATTCATCGATCAGCGCAAGGCCTTGATACGGCACGTGCTGCAACAGGCCGTCGATCGTGGCGAGATCGCCCAGGAGGCCATCAACGACGAACTCTGGGATCTACTGCCCGGCTACCTCATCTTCCGGTCCATCATGCCGGGCCGGCCGCCCACCCGTCGCACCGTGCAGGTTCTCGTCGACGACGTCCTTCTGCCCGGGCTCACCCGATTCGGACGATGAATGTGTACGCTCGCGTCTCTTGTGCAGTACGGTTCAGTACCGTACTGTCAGAGCTATCCATCGACCGCGAAGCGCCGGCAGCCGCCCTAGCATCGAGGTCGACCGTATCGCCCGATGATCGAAAGGCTAACGGGTGAAGGGGATTTCGATTGCTACCGTCGTCAGACGCGGCTGGATGGTCCTGGTCGCCGCGCTGGTGGTCGCCCTCGTGGGATTTGCGATCTACCGCCTGCACGGAATCTTCGGCTCGCACTACAGCACAACGGCCAATAGCGGCCTCGCCAATGAGATCGTCCCGTTCAATCCCAAGCAGGTGGTCCTCGAGGTCTTCGGCTCGCCGGGCGCGGTGGCCACCATCAACTACCTTGACGTCAACGCCCAGCCGCAGGAAGTCAAGAACGCGCCCCTGCCATGGTCGTACACGATCACCACGACCGAGCCCGCGGTTGTGGGCAACGTTGTGGCGCAGGGAAATGGCGACACCCTCGGGTGCCGCATCACCGTCAACGGTGAAGTCAAAGCCGAACGCACCGTCAACAAAGTCGACGCCTACACCTTCTGCCTGGATAAGTCTGGATAAGTCTGGATGAGCAACCATCAACAGTCGCGGCCTCGGGTGCCGCACACCATCCGCCGGCTTGCGCTGCCGATCCTGTTGTTCTGGGTGGCGCTGGCCGCCATCACCAACGTTGCGGTGCCGCAGCTGGAAGACGTTGGTAAAACACACAATGTGGCGCTGAACTCGCCCGACGCGCCATCGCTGAAGGCGATCAAGCGCATCGGCCAAGCGTTCCACGAGTTCGACACCGACAGCTCGGCGATGATCGTGCTCGAAGGCGACAAGCCGCTCGGCGCGGACGCCCACCAGTTCTATGACGCGATGATCCGCAAGCTCGAGCAGGACAAGAAGCACGTCGAGCACGTCCAGGACTTCTGGGGAGACACCCTGACCGCGGCCGGATCCCAGAGCACGGACGGCAAGGCCGCCTACGTCCAGCTGTTTCTCGCGGGCAATCAAGGCTCGGCATTGGCCAATGAGGGCGTGGGCGCCGTCCGCGACATCGTCGAGCACATGCAACCACCGCCGGGTGTCAAAGCCTATGTCACCGGCGCGGCGCCACTGATCTCCGATCAGTTCGACGTCGGCAGCAAGGGCACCGCAAAGGTCACCGCGATAACCATCGGGGTGATCGCGCTGATGTTGTTCTTCGTGTATCGCTCCATCCTCACGACGCTCCTCGTGCTCTTCACGGTGCTCATCGAGATGTCCGCCGCCCGTGGGCTCGTCGCGTTTCTCGGCAACGAAGGAATAATCGGGCTGTCGACGTACGCGACGAATCTGCTGACGTTGCTGGTCATCGCCGCCGGAACGGATTACGCGATATTCTTCGTCGGCCGATATCAAGAAGCGCGCGGGTCCGGCGAGGACAAGGAAACCGCGTACCACACGATGTATCACGGAACGGCCCACATCGTCTTGGGTTCGGGTCTGACCGTCGCCGGCGCTGTGGCTTGCCTCAGCTTTACCCGGCTGCCCTATTTCCAAAGTCTGGGAATCCCTGCCGCGCTGGGCATTCTCGTCGCGCTGGCCGCCTCGCTTACCCTCGGCCCGGCCGTGCTTACCCTGGGCGCGTTGGTGGGCATCTTCGAGCCGAAGCGCGCGATGCGAACCCGGGGATGGCGACGGATCGGCACGGCCATCGTCCGCTGGCCCGCTCCCGTCCTCACCGCGGCGTGCGCGTTGGCCCTGGTGGGTCTGCTTGCGTTGCCCGGATACAAGACGAGTTACGACACCCGTCCCTACATGCCCCAAAGCGCGCCGGCCAATGTCGGTTACACCGCGGCCGAGCGGCATTTTTCGCGCGCCCGGCTGGAGCCCGAATTGTTGATGGTCGAAACGGATCACGACATTCGTAACCCGGCCGACATGCTCATCCTGGACCGGGTGGCCAAGGCGGTGTTCCACGTGCCCGGCGTCGCGCAGGTCCAGACCATCACCCGCCCGCTGGGAACGCCGATCGACCACAGCTCGCTTGCCTTTGTGGTCAGCAATCAGAGCGCGGCCCAGCAGCAAAACCTGACGTATCAGCGAGAGCGGGCCGACGACCTACTCAAGCAGGCCGGCGAATTGTCGAAGACGATCAACATTTTGCGGCAGCAGTACGTGCTGCAGCAGCAGCTGGCCGCCGCCACCCACAGCGAAACCCAAAGCTTTCACGACACGGTCGACACGGTCAGGGACCTGCGCGACAAGATCGCGAATTTCGACGACTTCTTCAGGCCGATCCGCAGCTATTTCTACTGGGAGAAGCACTGTTTCGACATCCCCGCCTGCTGGGCGATCAGGTCAGTTCTGGACGCCCTGGACGGCATCGATCAGCTCACCGAAAAATTCGAAAACCTCACGGCCACTTTGGATAAGCTCGACGAGCTGCAGCCGAAACTGGTGGCACTCATACCGCCGCAGATCGACAGCCAGGAGACCAATCGCGCATTGACGTTGGCGAGCCATGCGACGCAGTCCGGTATCAACGCGCAGACGCAGTCGGCGATCGACAACGCGACGGCGCTGGGGCGCGCGTTCGATGCCGCAAAGAACGATGACAGCTTCTACCTGCCGCCCGAGGTTTTCGACAATCCCGATTTCAAGCGCGGGCTGAAACTGTTCGTCTCGCCCGACGGCAAGGCGGCCCGGATGATCGTCACCCATGACGGCGATCCCGCTACGCCGGAAGGCATCTCACACATCGACCCGATCACCAAGGCCGCGCACGAGGCCCTGAAGGGCACGCCCATGGCCGGTGCCAAGGTCTACGTCGGCGGCACCGCGGCCACGTACAAGGACATCCAGGACGGCGCCAAGTACGACCTGATGATCGTGGCGCTCGCCGCACTGAGCCTGATATTGCTGATCATGATGATCATCACGCGCAGTCTGGTCGCCGCGCTGGTCATCGTTGGTACGGTTGCGCTTTCGCTGGGCGCATCGTTCGGGCTCTCGGTGCTGGTCTGGCAGTACATCTTTGGGGTCCAGCTGTACTGGGTGGTGCTGGCGCTGGCGGTGATCCTGCTGCTGGCCGTGGGATCCGACTACAACCTGCTGTTGATTTCGCGGTTCAAGGAAGAGATCCATGCCGGGTTGAAGACCGGGATCATTCGGGCGATGGCCGGCTCCGGGTCGGTGGTCACCTCCGCCGGCATCGTCTTCGCCGTCACCATGTGTGCGTTCGTGTTCAGCGGTTTCCAGGTCCTCGGTCAGATCGGGACCACGATCGGCCTCGGCCTGTTGTTCGACACGCTGATCGTGCGTTCCTTCATGACACCGTCCGTCGCAACGCTTTTGGGTCGCTGGTTCTGGTGGCCGCAACGGGTGCGCCCGCGCCCGGCTAGCACGATGCTGCGGCCATACGGGCCGCGTTCGGCGGTGCGTCAATTGCTGCTGTGGGAGGACGGCGACCCGGCCGCGCCCAAATCCCCTGCGGTGGCTCGTTAATTCAGCGCAACATGGTGGCCACGATTCCGGCGAGGTAGCCCAGCCGGGCCACCTCCGAGGGCCGGAACTCGGGGCCCGGACGGCCCAGCACCACCGCGGTGTGCGGATCGCCCAACGGCGCGGCGACCATCGTGGTGTCCATCTCGCGCCATGCCTGCGGCACCCACTCGGCGTTGCCGTCGAGCGTCACGGCCCGCTCGATCGGCAGCCACGGCGCCGAATCCGCTTTGGTTTCCGGGGCACCGGGGCTGGCCGCGAGGCGATGCAGCTCGCCATCGGAACCCCGCACCACCGCGCACCAGCTCACCCGTAGCACCTTGGGCGCCCCGTCGACCAGAACCTGCAGCCGGGACGCGTTGTCTGCGGCCGCGGCGACTTGGTCGAGCAGCTCCAGCTCGCGGTGCGCTTCGAGCAGGCCGGTGTGCGGACGCACGCTGTCCACCCGGACCCCGGGCAGCGATTCGGCGGCGGTGATCAAGGTGTCGGGCATCGCCCCGAGCGGCAGCTCGATGACCAGGTCGTCGGTCGCATAGCCCGAGCTGCGCTCCACCACGTCGAGCGACAGAATGTCGGCGCCCACCGAACCCAGCGCGACCGCGAGCGAGCCCAGGCTGCCCGGGCGGTCCAGCAGCTCGATGCGCAACAGATACGACGGCACGCGCCCACTTTGGCACAGCGGGGCGCCGGCGGCATTTCGGCCGGCGGGCGCGACCGGCCCGAAAGCGGCACGTCCGCGCCTAGGTAGGCTTTTCGCTCGTGTCCCAGATCTCCCGCGACGAGGTTGCGCACCTTGCCAGGCTGGCCCGGCTGGCATTGAGCGACGCCGAGCTGGACAGTTTCGCCGGTCAGCTCGACGCCATCCTGACCCACGTCAGCCAGATCCAGGCGGTCGACGTCGCCGGCGTCGAAGCGACCGACAACCCGCTCAAGGACGTCAACGTCACGCGCCCGGACGAGACGGCGCCGTGCCTCACCCAGGAGCAGGCGCTGGCCGAGGCGCCCGAAGCCGTCGACGGCCGCTTCGCCGTCCCGCAGATCCTGGGAGAGGCCCAGTGACCGAGCTCATCCGGTCCGACGCCGCGACGCTGGCCGCCAAGATCGCCGCCAAGGAGGTCTCGTCGGTCGAGCTCACCCAGGCCTGCCTGGACCAGATCGCGGCAACCGACGAGCAGTACGGCGCGTTTTTGCACGTCGCCGCGGACGCGGCGCTGTCGGCCGCGGCGGCCGTCGACAAGGCGCTGGCCGCGGGCGAAGAACCGCCGTCGGCGCTGGCCGGGGTTCCGCTGGCGCTCAAGGACGTGTTCACGACCACCGACATGCCGACGACCTGCGGCTCCAAGATCCTCGAGGGCTGGCGCTCGCCGTACGACGCCACGGTCACCGAGCGGCTGCGGGCCGCCGGCATCCCGATCCTGGGCAAGACCAACATGGACGAGTTCGCGATGGGCTCCTCGACCGAGAACTCCGCCTACGGCCCGACGCGCAACCCGTGGAACATCGAGCGGGTGCCCGGCGGCTCCGGCGGGGGCAGCGCGGCGGCGCTGGCGGCGTTCCAGGCGCCGCTGGCCATCGGATCCGACACCGGCGGCTCGATCCGTCAGCCGGCCGCGCTGACCGCGACCGTCGGTGTCAAACCCACCTACGGCACAGTGTCCCGCTACGGGCTGGTGGCCTGCGCGTCGTCGCTCGACCAGGGCGGCCCGTGCGCGCGCACGGTGCTCGACACCGCGCTGCTGCACCACGTGATCGCCGGGCACGATGTCCGCGATTCGACGTCCGTCGACGCCGAGGTGCCCGACGTGGTGGGCGCCGCGAGAGCCGGTGCCGGCGGTGACCTGAAAGGCGTGCGGATCGGGGTGGTGCGCCAGCTGCACAGCGGCGAGGGCTACCAGCCGGGGGTGCTGTCCTCGTTCGAGGCCGCGGTCGAGCAGCTGCGGACCCTGGGCGCCGAGGTGAGCGAAGTCGACTGTCCCCATTTCGATTACGCGCTGCCCGCCTACTACCTGATCCTGCCGTCGGAGGTGTCGAGCAACCTGGCGCGCTTCGACGCGATGCGGTACGGCCTGCGCGTCGGTGACGACGGCACGCACAGCGCCGAGGAGGTGATGGCGCTGACCCGGGCCGCCGGCTTCGGCCCGGAGGTCAAGCGGCGCATCATGATCGGCACCTACGCGCTCTCGGCGGGCTATTACGACGCCTACTACAACCAGGCGCAGAAGGTCCGCACGTTGATCGCGCGCGACCTCGACGAGGCCTACCGATCCGTCGACGTTCTGGTGTCGCCGGCGACCCCGACCACCGCGTTCGGCCTGGGGGAGAAGGTCGACGATCCGCTGGCGATGTACCTGTTCGACCTGTGCACGCTGCCGCTGAACCTGGCCGGCCATTGCGGCATGTCGGTGCCGTCGGGGCTGTCCCCGGATGACGGCCTGCCGGTCGGCCTGCAGATCATGGCGCCGGCATTGGCCGACAATCGGCTCTACCGAGTGGGCGCGGCCTACGAGGTCGCCCGCGGACCCCTGCCGTCGGCCATCTGAGATCCCGCCCTCATGCCCGGCAGGGCAAGATAAGGGCATGCGGATCGGAATTCTCACCGGGGGCGGCGACTGCCCGGGGCTCAACGCCGTCATCCGGGCGGTGGTGCGCACCTGCGACTCCCGATACGGCTCGTCGGTGGTCGGATTCCAAGACGGTTGGCGCGGGTTGCTGGAGAACCGGCGCATGCAGTTGGCCAACGACGACCGCAACGACCGGCTGCTGGCCAAGGGCGGAACGATGCTGGGCACCGCTCGCGTTCACCCCGACAAACTGCGGGCCGGACTGAACCAGATCAAACAGACGCTGGACGACAACGGCATCGACGTACTCATCCCGATCGGTGGCGAGGGCACCCTGACGGCCGCGCACTGGCTGTCCGAGGAGAACGTGCCCGTCGTCGGGGTGCCGAAAACCATCGACAACGACATCGATTGCACCGACGTGACTTTCGGCCACGACACCGCGCTAACGGTGGCCACCGACGCCATCGACCGGTTACACAGCACCGCCGAATCACACCAGCGCGTGATGCTGGTGGAGGTGATGGGCAGGCATGCCGGATGGATCGCGCTGAACGCCGGGCTGGCCTCCGGCGCGCACATGACGCTCATCCCAGAACAGCCCTTCGATGTCGAGGAGGTGTGCCGACTCGTCAAAAGGCGCTTCCAGCGCGGGGATTCGCACTTCATCTGCGTGGTTGCCGAGGGAGCCAAGCCCATCCCCGGCTCGATTGCGTTGCGCGAAGGCGGAATTGACGAGTTCGGCCATGAGCGCTTCACGGGCGTGGCCGCCCAGCTGGGCGCCGAGGTCGAAAAGCGGATCAACAAGGAGGTGCGCGTGACCGTGCTGGGCCACGTCCAGCGGGGCGGCACCCCGACGGCCTACGACCGCGTGCTGGCGACCCGGTTCGGAGTGAACGCCGCTGACGCCGCACATGCCGGCGAGTATGGCCAGATGGTGTCGCTGCGCGGCCAGGACATCGGCCGGGTGCCGCTCGCGGATGCCGTCCGCCAGCTCAAGCTGGTGCCCGAGAGCCGCTACGACGACGCTGCCGCCTTCTTCGGCTAAGTGGCGAACCGCTCGCCCGGATCCGCTGTCGAGATCGTTCGCTCCCGGTAAGCAGCACATTTTCGTGGTTTAGCCGGATGTCCTCAGCGGCTATACCGGGGTATGAGCAACCGCGGTTCGGTTCGCGGAGTCGTTCAGCCACCCGCCGCACCGGGCGGGCCGGCAGGCCCCCGGCGCCGACCGCCACCTGCGCCTTCGCCGCGCCCCGGTCCCGATCCCGCAGCGGACACCGAGCCGGAGCCCTACCGCCAGGCCCCGTCCCCACGCCGCCGTCCGGCCAGAGCTGCCCAGCCCGCGAGGCCGCCCAGGCCGGCCCCGGCACGGCCGGTGACGCCGCCGTGGTTTCACCCCGAGCTGCTGCGGGGCGGCACGGCACTCGACATCCTCAGCGAGCAGGACCCCGCGGAGTCGGCCGGCTTCAACTGGCGGGATGCGATCCGTCGCGTCACCGGGATCGATCTGGGTCCGGGCAAGGACGCGACCCACGAACAGCAGCTGCGGGACCGCATCCGCACGATCCTGGGCGGTGTCTTTCCCATCGCGGTCCTCAACTTCAAAGGCGGTGTCGGCAAGACCGCGGTGGTCGAGGCGCTCGGCTCGACGTTCGCCAGCGTGCGCGGCGACCGGGTGCTCGCCGTCGATCTCGACGACGGCGACCTGGCGGGGCGGCATGGTCGCAGCAACCCGCTGACCATGGCCGACCTGCTGTTGGACGACACGGCGACCCAATACCGGGACATCCGGGCGCATACCTACATGAACAGCTTCGGGCTCGAAGTCCTCGGGCTACCTGACTATGGGTGCGCCGACTGGCGACTGGAGCGCCGCGACGTCGTCAAAGCGTTCTCGATTCTGCGAAACCACTATTCGGTGCTGCTGATCGATTGCGTCAAGGCGGTCAACTCGGCCGTGATGGACGCCGTGCTGCCGGAGTCGCGGGCGCTCGTGGTGGTCACCAGCACCTCCATCGATGCGGTACGGAAGAGCAGGACGACGCTGGAGTGGTTGTGCAACAACGGATATCAGCGACTGATGAAGTCGACCGCGCTCGCCGTCAACCACGTCGAGAGGGCCAAGCCGGACGCCGTCGCGCTCAAGGAACTCGAGGACCTCTCCGCTCGCGTCGCCATCACCGTGCAGTTGCCATTCGATCGGCACGTGCATGAGGGCAAAGAGATCGGGCTGGACCGGCTGAGCAAGCAAAGCCGGCGCAGTTACCTGGAGCTGGCGGCCGCGCTGGCCGACATGGTCCCCGGCCGGCGCGCCGAGTAGGACGCCCTAGTATCGACCGCATGACTGTTGCCGCGGGGGCGCCCCACGCTTCGGGCGCTGAGCTGCTGGATTACGACGACGTCGTCGCGCGCTTCGATCCGGTGCTCGGTCTCGAGGTGCACGTCGAGCTGTCTACCGTGACCAAGATGTTCTGTGGCTGCGCGACCACGTTCGGCGCCGAGCCCAACACCCAGGTGTGCCCGGTGTGCCTGGGGCTGCCCGGCTCGCTACCGGTGCTCAACCGGACCGCGGTGGAATCGGCGATCCGCATCGGGCTCGCGCTCAACTGCGAGATCGTGCCGTGGTGCCGCTTCGCGCGAAAAAACTACTTCTATCCGGACATGCCGAAGAACTACCAGATTTCGCAGTACGACGAGCCGATCGCCATCAACGGCTACCTCGACGTACCGCTGGAAGACGGCACCTCATGGCGGGTGGACATCGAGCGCGCGCACATGGAGGAGGACACCGGCAAGCTCACCCACATCGGCAGTGAGACGGGCCGCATCCACGGTGCGACGACCTCGCTGATCGACTACAACCGCGCCGGGGTGCCGCTGATCGAGATCGTCACCAAGCCCATCGTCGGGGCCGGGGAACGGGCACCGCAGATCGCCCGGTCCTATGTGACGGCGTTGCGAGATCTGTTGCGCGCGTTGGAGGTTTCCGATGTCCGGATGGACCAGGGCTCGATGCGCTGTGACGCCAACGTATCGCTGAAGCCGACGGGGACCGCCGAGTTCGGCACCCGGACCGAGACCAAGAACGTGAACTCGCTGAAAAGCGTCGAGGTCGCCGTGCGCTACGAGATGCAGCGCCAGGGTGCAGTCCTGGCGTCGGGTGGCCGAATCATCCAGGAAACCAGGCACTTTCACGAGGCGGGGTACACGAGCCCGGGCCGCGCGAAAGAGACGGCCCAGGACTATCGCTATTTCCCCGAGCCCGACCTGGAGCCCGTCGCACCTAGCCGTGAACTTGTCGAGCGGTTGCGCGAGACCATTCCGGAACTGCCATGGTTGGGCCGCAAGCGGATTCAGCAGGAGTGGGGTATCTCCGACGAGGTGATGCGCGATCTGGTCAACGCCGGCGCGGTCGAACTGGTCGCCGCGACGGTCAAGCACGGCGCGTCCAGCAAGGAAGCCACCGCCTGGTGGGGAAACTTCCTAATGCAGAAGGCCAATGAGGCTGATATCGCGTTGGACGAACTGGCCATCACCCCGGCCCAAGTCGCCGCGGTGATCGCTCTGGTCGACGAGGGAAAGCTGTCCAACAAGCTGGCCCGCGAGGTCGTCGAGGGCGTGCTGGCCGGGGAGGGCGAGCCCGACCAGGTGATGGCCGCCCGCGGTCTGGAGCTGGTGCGTGACGACTCGGTGACACAGGCCGCCGTCGACGAGGCCCTTGCCGCCAATCCCGATGTGGCGGAGAAGATTCGCGGCGGCAAGGTCGCCGCGGCCGGGGCGATCGTCGGCGCGGTGATGAAGGCAACCCGCGGACAGGCCGACGCGGCGCGGGTGCGCGAGCTGGTCCTGGCAGCCTGCGGGCAGGGCTAGGGACGGGGCCGAGCGGCTCTGGCTAGGTCTTGTCGTCGTTGTTGCGCGGGAACCCGCCGCCTTGCGGGAACAACGGGAACACCACGTCGTCGAGCTTCTCGGCGTCGCCGGCGGTCTTGTTGACGGTGGCGCCCCAGACGTTTCCATCCGGCGACATCCGTAGGGCGAACGCGTGGGCGTGGGTGTCCTTGCGCACCACGTCGGGTTCACCGGTCACCGCGCCGGTGTTCGGCGCGAGTCGCACCGCCACCGTCAGCTTGGTATTGATCAGGTTGACCAGCACGGTCCCGTCCATGGCCGCGCATCCGGCCACGCCGGGCTTGTCCGGCCAGGTCCACACCGTGGAGACCTCGGAGGTCTTGGTGATGCGCTGCAACCGGTCCGCGGTGGGGGTGCGGTCGGCGACGTACAGCGAGCCGTCGACGGGGTCGATGCACAGGCCGCCGCCCGAACCGACGCCCGACAGCGCCGTCGTCGGCGGCGCCTGACCGATCGTGGTGGGCTGCTCGATGCGCAGGACCTTGCCGGCCAACGATTTGGGATCGGCGGCCGCGGCCGGGTTGCCCGCATCGCCGGTCAGCACCACGAGGGTGGTGGGACTGGTGAAGATCAGCGCTCCGGTGTTCCCGGTGGCGCCCTTGGGAATCCCGGTCAGGATGTCCTTCGGGATGTCCCCGTCGGCGATGCGGATCACCCGGTTGTCACTGGGCGTGCTGATGTAGGCGTACATCAGACGGTCCTGCTGATAGGTCGGCGACAGCACGATGTCCATCAGCCCGCCGTCGCCGGACGGGTCGACGGGGATGACCATCTTGACCTTCGGCTCGGCGCTGACCGAGATGTCCTTGACCGCTCCGGTGGTGCGCTCGGCGACCAACGCGGTTTTGCTGTCGGGCCCCATGATGAGGCCGCTGGTGCTCTCCAGGCAGCCCTGCATCACCCCGGGCGCGGGACACGCCTTGGGGAACGGCGTGGGCGGCAGCGGCGGCGGCGGGGGAGGCGTCGAGCTGGGCTGGGGCTTGAGTTCCGGGTTGGTGGTGAACGGCTGGGACTGGGCGTCGTTGAATCGCGCGCAGCCGCTCGATACGAGCATCACCGCGGACAGCGCAGCGAGCGCGCACCGAACCGACCGCCCTGATCGCCCGAGTCGCATGACCGACAGGCTACGGACAGGGCGGGCAAGGGCGCCACAGACCTGCCGTCGCGGCGTGGACAGCACCGCCGATTCGACCCCGCCGGGTGGCCGGTTTCGGCGGGAGTTCACCGTTTCGAAACGATGCCGAGACCATTTGGGGACAATCCGGGCCGATTTGGCGGGGTAAGTGCCGATTGCCTGGCGAAAGGGCCGCTCAAATCCCTGATTTCCGGCCAAATGCCCTTACCCTGACACCCGTGACCAGTCAACCTAATGACGGACTTTGGCAGCGGCCCGGTGAGGCCGAAGAGCCAATCCCGGCACGCCCCGCCACGGCGCGGGTGGTCGACCCGGAAGACGACCTGACGCCGGTCGGGTATCCGGGTGATTTCGGAACCACCACCGTCATCCCGTACCAGGATCCCGGTCCGGCCGGCTCCGGGTACCACCTGCTCGACCAGCAGGAGCCCTTGCCGTACGTCCAGCCGCAGTCGGGGTCCGGCGCCTCGGCGGAGCCCGCGGAGATCGATGCGGCAGATGACGACGAGCGCCATCCCGAGGTCGGCAGGCGTGGCACCCAGCATCTCGGTTTGCTGGTTCTGCGGGTCGGGCTCGGCGTGGTGCTCGGCGCCCACGCGATGCAGAAGCTGTTCGGGTGGTGGGGCGGTCAGGGAGTGGCCGGGTTCAAGAACTCACTGTCCGACGCCGGCTATCAGCACGCAGACATCCTGGCCTACGTCAGCGCCGGGGGCGAGCTCGTCGCGGCCGCGCTGCTGGTACTAGGGCTGTTCACCCCGCTCGCCGCGGCCGGCGCGCTGGCGTTCCTGATCAACGGCCTGCTGGTCACCATGTCGGCGAAGCCGCATTCGCACAGTTTCCCGTTCTTCCTGCCGGACGGGCACGAATACCAGATCACGCTGATCGTCCTCGCGGTGGCGGTGATCCTGGCCGGACCGGGCCGCTACGGCCTCGACGCCCGCCGGGGCTGGGCACATCGGCCGTTCATCGGATCCTTCGCCGCCCTGCTCGCCGGCGTCGCCGCCGGCATCGGCGTGTGGGCGCTGCTCAACGGGGTCAATCCGCTCGCCTGAGACGGGTTACTGATACGGGTTGGGAACCCGTCCCGAGCTGGCTTCGGTCAGCTGCGGCAGCGTCGCGAAGGTGACCGCCGGCAACCGCAGTTCTGCACCGTTATTGAGGCGCGCCCGCGCCCAGGAACCCCGGTGAAAGCGCAGCCCGTCGATGTCCTCCCAGGGCACCGTCCGGCTGTCGAGCAGGCTCCGCGCCGTGACGCCCCGGCCGTCGGCGACCGTGCGTAGCCGGATAACCATCGCCGAAAGCAGCACGGGGATGACGAGCAGCGGCGCCGAGGGCGGCCAGGCCAGCACCGGAATCAGCAATCCGAGGGTCAAGAATCCGACGGCGATGTGCGCCATCGGCGAAATTTTGATCACCACGGGCGGGCCGGCGGGTGTGGGGGCGGACGAACCGGTAGGCACCCGAGCATCATTCCACCCCGCCGTAGCGGTCGCGGATTTGACGGCTGAGCTGTGCGAAGGCTACCGTCGGGGGCTATGGAACCCGCCGGAAAGCCCGGAATGCTCGTAGTAATTAGTCGGCGCGTTGGTGGCTGACTAACACTTCAGCGTTTGAAGCGATCCTCCCACCAACGCCCTCGTGCAGCAGCTGAGCTGACGGGGGTTTTTTCTTGCCCACAGACAACAAGGACGAAGAGGACGAGAGTGAGCGCACCCACGAGGCCACACGCCGGGTCGCAGGGAGCGGCCAACGGCGCGCCGAAACCCGCCGCGAAAGCCGCCCAGTCGAAGCGCGTCGCGCCGGAGCAACTGACCGGTGCCCAGTCGGTGATCCGGTCGCTGGAGGAGCTCGACGTCGACGTCATATTCGGCATCCCCGGTGGCGCCGTGCTGCCCGTCTATGACCCGCTGTTCGACTCGAAGAAGCTGCGTCACGTGCTGGTCCGCCACGAGCAGGGCGCCGGTCACGCCGCCAGTGGTTACGCACACGCCACCGGCCGGGTCGGGGTCTGCATGGCCACCTCGGGGCCCGGCGCCACCAACCTGGTGACCGCGCTGGCCGATGCGCAGATGGACTCGATCCCCGTGGTCGCCGTCACCGGGCAGGTCGGTCGCGGGCTGATCGGCACCGACGCCTTCCAGGAGGCCGACATCTCGGGCATCACGATGCCGATCACCAAGCACAACTTCCTCGTTCGCTCGGGCGACGACATTCCCCGGGTCCTGGCGGAGGCGTTCCACATCGCGTCCTCGGGACGCCCGGGCGCCGTCCTCGTCGACATCCCCAAGGACGTGCTGCAGGGGCAGTGCACGTTCAGCTGGCCGCCGCGCATGGATCTGCCCGGTTACAAGCCGAACACCAAACCGCACAGCCGGCAGATCCGGGAGGCGGCCAAGCTGATCGGCGCCGCGACCAAACCGGTGCTCTATGTCGGCGGTGGTGTGATCCGCGGTGAGGCGACCGAGCAGCTGCGAGATTTGGCCGAGCTGACCGGTATTCCGGTCGTCACCACGCTGATGGCGCGCGGCGCATTCCCCGACAGCCACGAGCAGAACCTGGGCATGCCCGGCATGCACGGCACCGTCGCCGCGGTGGCCGCGCTGCAACGCAGCGACCTGCTGATCGCACTGGGCACCCGCTTCGACGACCGGGTCACCGGACAGCTCGCCTCGTTCGCGCCCGAGGCCAAGGTGATCCACGCCGACATCGACCCGGCGGAGATCGGCAAGAACCGGCACGCCGATGTGCCCATCGTCGGCGACGTCAAAGCCGTTATCACCGAACTCATCTCGATGCTGCGGCACTACGAGATTCCGGGCAAGATCGACATGGCCGATTGGTGGCGATACCTGCAGGAGGTCCAGTCCACCTACCCGCTGAGCTACGGCCCGCAGAGCGACGGCAGCCTCGGCCCGGAGTATGTGATCGAGAAGCTGGGCCAGATCGCCGGCCCCGACGCCGTCTACGTCGCCGGTGTCGGTCAGCACCAGATGTGGGCCGCGCAGTTCATTCGCTACGAAAAGCCGCGCACCTGGCTCAATTCCGGCGGGCTGGGCACCATGGGCTTCGCGATCCCGGCGGCCATGGGCGCCAAGATCGCGCGTCCTGAGGCGGAGGTCTGGGCGATCGACGGCGACGGATGCTTCCAGATGACCAACCAGGAGTTGGCCACCTGCGCGATCGAAGGCATACCGATCAAGGTGGCGCTGATCAACAACGGCAACCTTGGCATGGTGCGCCAGTGGCAGAGCCTGTTCTACGGGGAGCGCTATTCCCAGACCGACCTGGCCACGCACTCGCACCGCATCCCGGACTTCGTGAAGCTGGCCGAGGCGCTGGGTTGCGTCGGAATGCGTTGCGAGCGTGAAGAAGACGTCGTCGACGTGATCAACGCGGCACGCGCGATCACCGACCGCCCAGTGGTGATCGACTTCATCGTGGGCGCCGACGCGCAGGTGTGGCCGATGGTGGCCGCCGGGACCAGCAACGACGAGATTCAGGCGGCCCGCGGCATCCGCCCGCTGTTCGATGACGAGAGCGAAGGGCACGCATGATGGGATCGCCTAAGACGCATACGTTGTCGGTGCTGGTCGAAGACAAGCCCGGGGCGCTCGCGAGGGTGGCGGCGCTGTTCTCGCGGCGCGGTTTCAACATCGAGTCGTTGGCGGTCGGCGCCACCGAGCAGAAGGACATGTCGCGGATGACCATCGTGGTCTCGTGCGAGGACACTCCGCTCGAGCAGGTCACCAAGCAGCTCAACAAGTTGATCAACGTCATCAAGATCATCGAGCAGGACGAGGAGAACTCGGTGTCGCGGGAGCTGGCCCTGATCAAGGTCCGCGCCGACGCCGGTTCCCGCAGCCAGGTGATCGAGGCCGTAAATCTCTTCCGCGCCAAGGTGGTTGACGTATCGCCGGAGGCGCTGACCATCGAGGCCACCGGGGACCGCGGCAAGCTCGAGGCGCTGCTGGGGGTCCTGGAACCATTCGGCATTCGTGAAATCGTGCAATCCGGCATGGTCTCGATGGCCCGCGGTTCACGCGGCATCGGCACCGCCAAGTAACTCATCGAATAGAAGGAAAATTCACAGTGGCATTAGAGATGTTCTACGACGACGACGCAGACCTGTCGATCATCCAGGGCCGCAAGGTCGGCGTCATCGGATACGGCAGCCAGGGGCACGCGCACTCGCTGAGCCTGCGCGACTCGGGCGTGCAGGTCCGCATCGGGCTGCAGGAGGGTTCGAAGTCCCGGCCCAAGTGTTCCGAGCAGGGCCTGGACGTCGGCACTCCCGCCGAGGTCGCCAAGTGGGCCGACGTCATCATGTTGCTGGCGCCCGACACCGCGCAGGCCGACATCTTCAAAAACGAGATCGAGCCTAACCTGAACGCCGGCGACGCACTGTTTTTCGGCCACGGGCTCAACGTCCACTTCGGTTTGATCAAGCCACCCGCCGACGTCACCATCGCGATGGTCGCCCCCAAGGGTCCCGGGCACCTGGTGCGCCGCCAGTTCGTCGACGGCAAGGGCGTGCCGTGCCTGATCGCCGTCGACCAAGACCCCACCGGCAACGGCCAGGCGCTGGCGCTGTCCTATGCCAAGGCCATCGGCGGCACCCGGGCCGGGGTCATCAAAACCACCTTCAAAGACGAGACCGAAACCGACCTGTTCGGTGAGCAGGCCGTATTGTGCGGTGGCACAGAGGAACTGGTGAAGGCGGGCTTCGACGTGATGGTCGAGGCGGGCTACCCGCCGGAGATGGCCTACTTCGAGGTGCTGCACGAGCTGAAGCTGATCGTCGACCTGATGTACGAGGGTGGCATCGCCCGGATGAACTACTCGGTCTCCGACACCGCGGAATTCGGCGGATACCTGTCGGGTCCGCGCGTCATCGACGCCGACACCAAGGAGCGGATGCGCGCCATCCTGCGTGACATCCAGGACGGCAGCTTCGTCAAGAAGCTGGTCGCCAACGTCGAGGGCGGCAACAAGCAACTCGAGCAGCTGCGCAAGGAAAACGCCGAGCACCCCATCGAGGTGACCGGCAAGAAGCTGCGCGACCTGATGAGCTGGGTCGACCGCCCGATCACCGAGACGGCATAGCGTCTGGCGCCGAACGTGCACTGAGCGCGAGATTTTGGCGATTTTTTCGCCGTGAGGACACGTTCGGCGGCTTAGGACGCCGTGAAGCGGTCGGCCGTACGCACAACGCGGCGGGCCAGATGGTCGAGCGCGTCGTTGGTCGCGTCGTCGAGCTCGTGGATGTTGTCGTGGGTGGAGACCAGGCTCGCCCCATACGGGTTGCCATCGACGAACTTGCACGGATCGGTGTATCCCGGCGGCACGATGATGCCGCCGAAGTGCATCAGCGTGAAATACAGCGCGACCAGCGTGGTTTCCTGGCCGCCGTGCAGGGTGTTGGAGGACGTGAAGGCCGCATACACCTTGTCGGCCAACTTGCCGTCAGCCCACAGCCCACCCAGCGAGTCGAGGAAGGCGCGCAATTGCGCTGCGGGCGAACCGAACCGGGTCGGCGAGCCGAAGATCACCGCGTCGGCCCACACGATGTCGTCGCCGGTAGCCGCGGGAAGATCCTTGGTCGCTTCGTAGTTCGCCGTCCAGGCCGGGTTTTGGGCGAACGACTCCGGGTCGTGCGTTTCGGCGACGTGGCGCAGCCGGACCTCGGCGCCCGCGGCCTCGGCTGCCGCGGCGACCCGCCGCGCCATCGTGGTGCCGTGACCGGTGGCCGAGTAATAGATGATCGCGAGTTTGGTCATGGCCCCAGCCTAGGCATGCCCAGGCCGAATTCGCGGCGCAGCAGGGTACGCGCGGCGTAGTAACCGGCCATGCCGTGCACGCCGCCGCCGGGCGGGGTGGCCGCGGAGCACAGATACGCCTTGGGAATAGGTGTGCGCCAAGGGTTCAGGCGCGGTGTGGGGCCGGCGATCGCGCGCCACGCCGAGTTTCCGCCCATCCCGATGTCGCCGCCGACGTAGTTGGCGTTGTGGTCGGTCATTCGCGCGGCGGGCACCGCGCGGGCCGCCAGCACGAGGTCGCGGAAGCCGGGTGCGAACCGCTCGATCACCGCGGTCACCGCCTGCGTCGCGTCGACGGTGGAGCCCGAGGGTACGTGGGCGTAGGTCCAGAACGGGCGGCGGCCGCCGCCGTCGATGCGGCCGGGGTCGGCGAGGTGGGGCGCGGCCGCCAGCACCATCGGCCACTGCGCGTGGCGTCCGGCCGCGATGTCGGCTTCGGCGCGCGCCATCTGCTCGCGGGTGCCGCCGAGATGCAGGGTCGGCGCGTGGCGCAGCCGCTCGTCGGTCCACGGAATCTCGCCGCTGAGCACGAAGTCGACCTTGGCGACTCCCGGCCCAAAACGATAGCGGCGCAACGCCTTAGCGTAGTGGGACGGTAGCGCGTCGCCGTAAATGCGCAACAGCGCGGTCGGTGCCGTGTCGAACGCGACGACACCGCTTGGCGGCCCGGTGATTTCGTGGCCGGCGGTCAGCTCGCCGCCGTGCGCGCGCAGGTCGGCGATCAGCGCATCGGTGATCGCCTGGCTGCCGCCCACCGGAATCGGCCAGCCGACCGAATGGGCGAGTGTCGCCAACATCAACCCGGCGCCGGCGGCCGTCATCGACGGCATCCGCGAAATCACATGAGCGGCAACGCCGGTGAACAGGGCCCGGGCGTCTTCGCCGACCAGCGACCCCCACGCGACAGTGCCCTGGGCCAGCATGCGCAGCCCAAGGCGCAGCGCGGACGGTAACGAGCGGGGCACCGAGCGCTTGTCGCCGAGCAGCAGTCCGACCACCTCGGGCGAGTCCGACACCAACGGGCCCAGCAGCCGCCGCCAGGACGCGCCGTCGGTCAATTCGGCGCAGGTGCGCTCCAGATCGCGATACGCGATCACGGCGGGCCGGCCGGGCAGCGGATTGGCATAGGCGATCTCGGGCACCTCCAGCCGCACTCCGCGGGCGGCCAGATCGAACTCCGCAAAGAACGGCGACGCCAGCGCCAGCGGGTGAACCGCCGAACAGATGTCGTGTTGGACTCCGGGAAATTCTGGGTCGGTCGCGGTGCGGGCGCCGCCGCCGAAGGTCGGCTGGGCCTCGACGACCTGCACTTTGAGTCCCGCACGGGCGCAGATTACGGCCGCTGTCAGCCCGTTGGGGCCGCTGCCGACGACGGTGACGTCCACCGGTCAATTAGAGCGGAGACGCCGGCCTATAGCCTGGTCGGGTGAACTTGCCTGTTGTGTTAATCGCCGACAAACTCGCCCAATCGACCGTCGCCGCCCTGGGAGACCAGGTCGAGGTGCGCTGGGTAGACGGTCCCGACCGGGAGAAGCTGCTGGCCGCGGTGCCCGAGGCCGACGCGCTGCTGGTGCGCTCGGCCACCACCGTCGACGCCGAGGTGCTCGCCGCGGCCCCCAAGCTCAAGATCGTCGCGCGCGCCGGCGTCGGGCTCGACAACGTCGACGTCGACGCCGCCACCGAGCGCGGCGTGCTGGTCGTCAACGCGCCGACGTCGAACATCCACAGTGCCGCCGAGCACGCGCTGGCGCTGCTGCTGGCCGCGGCTCGCCAGATCGCGGCGGCCGATGCCTCGCTGCGCGAACACACCTGGAAACGCTCGTCGTTCTCGGGCACCGAGATTTTCGGCAAGACCGTCGGCGTGGTCGGGCTGGGCCGGATCGGCCAGTTGGTCGCGCAGCGGGTCGCGGCCTTCGGCACCCACGTCGTCGCCTACGACCCGTATGTGGCGCCGGCACGCGCCGCGCAGCTCGGCATCGAGCTGCTATCCCTCGACGAGCTGCTGACCCGGGCCGACTTCATCTCGGTGCACCTGCCGAAGACGGCGGAGACGGCCGGCCTGATCGACAAGGAGGCGCTGGCTAAGACGAAGCCGGGCGTCATCATCGTCAACGCCGCACGCGGTGGGCTGGTCGACGAGGCGGCGCTGGCCGACGCGGTGAGCAGTGGCCATGTGCGCGCCGCCGGCCTCGACGTGTTCTCCAGCGAACCCTGCACCGACAGCCCGCTGTTCGAGCTGCCGCAGGTGGTGGTCACACCGCACCTGGGCGCCTCCACCGCCGAGGCCCAGGACCGGGCCGGAACCGACGTGGCCGAAAGCGTGCGGCTGGCGCTGGCGGGGGAGTTCGTCCCCGACGCGGTCAACGTGGGCGGCGGAGTGGTCAACGAGGAGGTGGCGCCCTGGCTGGACCTGGTGCGCAAGCTCGGAGTGCTGGCGGCCGCCCTGTCCGACGGCCTGCCGGCGTCGTTGGTCGTGGAGGTGCGCGGCGAGCTGGCTTCCGAAGACGTTGAGGTGCTGCGCCTTTCGGCATTGCGCGGTCTGTTCTCGGCGGTCATCGAGGATCCGGTCACGTTCGTCAACGCGCCGGCGCTGGCCGCCGAACGCGGCGTCACCGCCGAGCTCACCACCGCGTCGGAAAGCCCTAACCACCGCAGCGTGGTCGATGTGCGGGCGCTCGCCCACGATGGCTCGTGCGTCAACGTGGCGGGCACGCTGTCCGGGCCGCAGTTGGTCGAGAAGATCGTCCAGATCAACGGGCGCAACTTCGATCTGCGCGCCCAGGGTACGAACCTGGTGATCAACTACATCGACCAGCCGGGCGCATTGGGCAAGATCGGCACCCTGCTCGGTGCGGCCGGGGTGAATATTCAAGCCGCGCAACTGTCCGAGGACGCCGAGGGTCCGAGCGCGACGATCCTGTTGCGGCTCGACCAAGACGTGCCCGACGCCGTCCGGTCGGAGATCTCGACGGCGGTGGGGGCCAACAAGCTCGAAGTGGTTGACCTGTCGTGAAACTGGCGGTGATCGGCGGCGACGGGATCGGCCCCGAGGTGGTGGCCGAGGCCCTCAAAGTCCTCGACGCGGTCGTGCCGGGCGTGCAGCGGACCGACTACGACCTGGGCGCCCGCCGCTTCCACGCCACCGGTGAGCTACTGCCGGACTCGGTGCTCGCCGAGCTGCGCCAGCATGACGCCATCCTGCTCGGCGCGGTCGGTGATCCGTCGGTGCCCAGTGGCGTGCTGGAGCGAGGCCTGTTGTTGCGCTTGCGTTTTGAGCTGGATCATCACGTCAACCTGCGACCGGCCCGGCTGTATCCGGGGGTGAGCGGTCCGCTGGCCGGAAACCCCGACATCGACTTCGTGGTGGTGCGCGAGGGCACTGAAGGGCCCTACACCGGCACCGGTGGCGCGATCCGGGTGGGCACGCCGCAGGAGGTGGCCACCGAGGTCAGCGTCAACACCGCGTTCGGTGTGCGCCGCGTGGTGGCCGACGCGTTCGAGCGCGCGCAGCGGCGTCGCAAGCATCTAACGCTGGTGCACAAGAACAACGTACTCACCTTCGCCGGGAAGCTTTGGACGCGGATCGTGGCGGAGGTTGGCGAAGACTATCCCGGCGTCGAGGTCGCCTATCAGCACGTCGACGCCGCCACCATCTTCCTGGTCACCGACCCGGGGCGCTTCGACGTGATCGTCACCGACAACCTGTTCGGCGACATCATCACCGACTTGGCCGCGGCGGTGTGCGGCGGAATTGGCTTGGCCGCCAGTGGAAATATCGATGCCACCCGGATCAATCCGTCGATGTTCGAGCCCGTGCACGGCAGCGCGCCCGACATCGCCGGTCAGGGCATCGCGGATCCGACGGCGGCGATCATGTCGGTGGCGCTGCTGCTTGCCCACCTCGGTCAGGACGACGCCGCGGCCCGGGTGGACCGGGCCGTCGCGACCTATCTGTCGAACCGCCCGAACGAACGGCTCGCCACCAGCGAAGTCGGCGAACGGATCGCAGCCGCGCTGTAGTTTCCAAACCCGGTGGCAGCAGCCGGGTCGGCACCAACGGGACCGCCAGCAAGGGAAACAACCCGCACCAGGCCCAGGCGGACGGATATTTCTCCGCCGCGATCAATGCGCCGAATAGCGGCGGCCCCGCGGCGGCCATCAGCCGTTGAGTGGTGTTCTGCACACCCAGCGCCCGCCCGCTCCAGAACGCACCGGCGAATTCGGTGATCGCGGTTGCCTCCAAACCGTTGTCGAGCACCGCGATCACCGAGATGGCGATCATGAGCGGCACGTCGAATCGCGAATTCACCCGGTCGCTCAGCGCCAGCAGGAACAGGGTCAGCGCCGCGGCGGCGGCGATGATGCGGACCGGCCACATCCGCGAGCCGACCCGGTCCGACCACCGCCCGACGCCGACGCGGCCCAGCGCGCCGAGCAGCTGCGCGAGCGTCACCAAAACCCCGGCGGCCCCGATCGACCAGCCGTGGTGGTTCATCAGCCACACCAGCATGAACGTTACGGTCACGGTCTGCGGCATCATCAGCAGGCCCGCCACCGCGTGAATTCGCCAGAGCACCAACGACCCCCGGTACGGGCTGGCCAGTTCGGCCACGGTGGCCGTCTTGCGGGACTTCCCCGGTGGATTCGCGACTCCGATCAGGCTGGCCACGGCGGCTACCGCGCACACCAACGCGGGCAACATCAGCCCCGCGCGAATGCTGTGTTCACCCAGTTCGGGTATCACCAGTGCGCCGAAGGCGATTCCGAGCGGTTGCGCGGTCTGGCGGATCCCCATCGCCAGGCCGCGCTGCTGCGGCGGAAACCAGCCGGACACCAGCCGGCCGCCGGCGGTGTTGCAACTCGCCGCGGCCATGCCGCCGAGGAACAGATACACACCGACCCACACCATCGAATGCACCGACGCCGCAGCGTATGCCGCCGCCGCGGTGAGTGCCGAACCAGCGGTCATCACGATCCGCTCGCCGATGCGATCCAGCACGTAGCCCCAGAGGATAAGCGTGGTGACCATGCCCCAGCTGGGCATCGACGACAGCAGACCGGCTTCGGGCAGTGAAATGCCGCGCAAGGCCTGCAGCGAGGGGATCAGGAATGCGACGCCGTTGATGAAGAGGAAAGAACTTGCCGTTACCCACAGGGAGACGACCACGATCGACCAGCGCGCCCCGGTGCTGAGTTGGCCCGCCTCTTTCGGGTCCGACGGCATCCGCCCATGCTCGCACGATGCCCGGCTGAGGCAGGCGTGATCGGCGATTACTAGGCTCGTGCGAATGCGCCTTGGTCGAATCGCGAGCCCGGACGGCGTCGCCTTCGTCAGCATCGAGGGTCCCCTGGACGATCCCGGCGGGATGACGGCCCGCGAGATCGCCGAGCACCCGTTCGGCACGCCGACGTTCACCGGCCGATTCTGGCCGCTGGCCGACATCCGGCTGCTGGCGCCCATGCTGGCCGGCAAGGTGGTCTGCGTCGGGAAGAACTACGCCGATCACATCGCGGAGATGGGTGGCCAAACGGGCCCGGTGCCGGCGGATCCGGTGATATTCCTCAAGCCCAACACCGCCATCATCGGACCCAACGTGCCGATTCGGTTGCCCGCCAACGCATCACCGGTGCACTTCGAGGGAGAGCTGGCGGCGGTGATCGGCCGCCCGTGCAAGGACGTCCCGGCCGCCCAGGCCGCCGCCAACATCCTCGGCTACACCATCGCCAACGATGTGTCGGCGCGCGACCAACAACAGGCCGACGGGCAGTGGACGCGGGCCAAGGGCCACGACACCTTCTGCCCGGTCGGCCCCTGGATCGTCACCGACGTCGATCCGGCCGATCTCGAGCTGCGCACCGAGGTCAACGGCGACGTCAAGCAACACACCCGAACCTCGTCGATGATCCACGACGTCGGCGCCATCGTGGAATGGATCTCGGCCGTGATGACCCTGCTGCCCGGCGACCTCATCCTCACCGGAACACCGGCGGGTGTCGGCCCCATCGAGGACGGTGACGTCGTCTCCATCAGCATCGAGGGAATCGGCAGCCTCGCCAATCCCGTAGTCCGCAAAGGAAAGTCTTGACTTCCCCCGAAGCAGCCAAAGTACGAGTCCGGTTCTGCCCGTCGCCCACCGGCACGCCGCACGTGGGGATGGTGCGCACCGCGCTGTTCAACTGGGCCTATGCGCGGCACACCGGCGGTACCTTCGTTTTTCGCATCGAGGACACCGACGCCGCGCGCGACACCGAGGAGAGCTACCTGGCGCTGCTCGACGCCCTGCGCTGGCTCGGCCTCGACTGGGACGAGGGGCCCGAGGTCGGCGGCCCCTACGGCCCTTATAGGCAGTCGCAGCGCGGCGACATCTACCAAGAGGTGGTGGCCAAGCTGCTCGCGGCGGGGGAGGCCTACCATGCCTTTTCGACGCCGGAGGAGGTGGAGGCCCGCCACATCGCCGCCGGCCGCAACCCGAAGCTGGGCTACGACAACTTCGACCGACAGCTGACCGATCCCCAGCGGGCCGCGTTTCTCGCCGAGGGACGCCAGCCGGTGGTACGGCTGCGAATGCCCGACGAGGATCTGCACTGGCACGACCTGGTGCGCGGGCCCACCACCTTTGCGGCCGGCACCGTGCCCGACTTCGCGTTGACGCGGGCTAGCGGAGATCCGTTGTACACCTTGGTCAACCCGTGCGACGACGCGCTGATGAAGATCACGCACGTGCTGCGTGGCGAGGACCTGCTGCCGTCGACTCCGCGTCAGATTGCGTTGTATCAGGCGCTGATCCGGATCGGGGTCGCCGAGCGGATCCCGCAATTCGCCCACCTGCCAACGGTATTGGGGGAGGGAACCAAGAAGCTCTCCAAGCGCGACCCGCAGTCGAATCTGTTCGCCCACCGCGACCGGGGTTTCATTCCCGAAGGGTTGCTGAATTATCTTGCGTTGCTGGGCTGGGCGATCGCCGACGATCACGACCTGTTCAGCCTCGACGAAATGGTGGCCGCCTTCGACGTGGTGGACGTCAACTCGAATCCGGCCCGATTCGACCAGAAGAAGGCCGACGCGCTCAACGCCGAGCACATCCGGATGCTCACCGCCGACGACTTCGCCGGCAGGCTGCGCGAGTACTTCAACGCACACGGCCATCGCCTCGACTTGGATGACGCCTCCTTCGCCACCGCCGCCGAGCTGGTGCAGACCCGCATCGTGGTGCTCGCGGACGCATGGGACTTGCTGAAGTTCCTCAACGACGACGAGTACGCGATCGATCCCAAGGCCGCCGCCAAAGAACTCGGTGCGGAAGGTGCCGCGGTGCTCGACGCGGCGCTGGCCGCGCTGGACGGCGTGACGGAGTGGACGACCGAGCGGATCGAGGGCGCCCTCAAGGCCGCGCTGATCGAGGGACTGGCGCTCAAACCGCGCAAAGCATTCGGCCCGATCCGCGTCGCCGCTACCGGGACGACGATCAGCCCGCCGTTATTTGAATCACTGGAGCTGCTCGGCCGCGAGCGCAGCCTGCGCCGGCTGCGGGCCGCCCGCGCTGGCGCGCTCTAAGTTTTTGGTACTCTGCACTGCGGTTTACAAAGGTCGCTGGCAGCCGCGCAGGCACGGGCACTTAAGTCCGCAGAATGCGCTTTGACCTGCGGCTTTAGGCAGCCAATGGGGTATGGTGTAATTGGCAACACAGCTGATTCTGGTTCAGCCATTCTAGGTTCGAGTCCTGGTACCCCAGCAAAATCCGGCCACCACAAGCGATTAGGTGGGCATATGCGGGTGAGCTATGCTGACAGCTCGGATCGGTTCAGGCCCCGTCGTCTAGCGGCCTAGGACGCCGCCCTCTCACGGCGGTAGCGTGGGTTCGAATCCCATCGGGGCTACAAATTCTTACTGGCCGGTCCCCACGACCGCTGGTGCGGTCGATCCGCCCACCGGCATCGGCGGCAAACCGAGCTTGCGGTGATCCCACGAACGCGAACGTGCCGCCACGATGCGCACGCAGACCCGCTTGTTCATCATCTGCTCGACGAAGGGCTTCATGTCGTCGCTGTAGGGGCCGGTGTAACGCTCGAACACGCTGACGCCGACGCGGTGCGAGACGTCGGGATCGTCAACGATCTCGGCGACGCCTTCAAAGGACACCCCGCGCAGCGTGTCGTAGGTGTCGCCGCCCTCGATCAAAAAGCTCACCCGCGGATCCCGTTTGAGGTTGACGGCCTTCTGCGACTTGGCCTTGGTCTCCAGCCAGATTTCGCCGTCGACCACGGCGTACCACATGGCGGTCAAATGCGGCTGGCCGTCGGGGCCGACGGTGGCCAATGTTCCGGTGCGGCTCTTGACGACGAAATCGGCGATCTCGTCCTCCGACATGACGATGCTCGCGCGCTGATTGGTTCCCATGGCGTCAGTCTGTCAGGTCGTTTTTGGGCGTGCGCTGAGGGCGCCCTGAACGCACACTCGCCGCCCTGAACGCACAATCGATTCGAATCACAGACGACGAGTCAGCGCTTCGGCCGCGGACAACAGATCGGCGGCCCAGCGCGCACCGGGCCGGCGCCCGATTCGGTCGATGGGCCCGGACACCGAGATGGCGGCGACGACGATGCCGCGGCCGTCGCGCACCGGCGCCGAGACGCTGGCGACACCGGGCTCACGTTCGGCCACGCTTTGTGCCCAACCGCGCCGGCGCACTTCGGCCAGCGCCCGGTCGGTGAATTTCGCCGCCGGTAGCACCGCCTTCTGGGTGGCGGCGTCGCTATAGGCCAGCAGCACTTTGGCCCCCGAGCCCGCGGTCATCGGCAGGCGGGCGCCGACCGGGACCGTATCGCGAAGGCCCGCAGCCGGTTCCAGCGCCGCGACACAGACCCGCGAGGTGCCCTCGCGGCGGTACAGCTGCACGCTCTCCCCGGTGGTCTCGCGCAATTGCGGGAGCACCGTCGCGCCGGCGGCCAGCAGCGGATCGTTGACGTGGGCCGCGAGTTCGGTAAGCGCGGGACCCAGCCGCCAGCGCCCTTCGTCGTCGCGTGCCAGCAGGCGATGGACTTCGAGTGCGGCGGCCAACCGGTAGGCGGTCGCGCGGGGCAACCCGCTCCGCTCACACAGCTCGGCCAACCCGCAGGGAGATTCCGCGATGGTGTGCAGCAGCCCCACGCTTTTGTCGAGGACGCCGATTCCGCTATCCTGTCTCATAAGGAGATACTAGCGTCTCGCATTATGAGACAGCCAGTTCTGAACGAATCGAGGCGATCGAAGATGGCAGGCACGCCGCGCACACTGGCCGAAAAGGTTTGGGACGACCACGTTGTGGCGTCGGGTGAGGGCTCCGGGCCCGACCTGATCTACATCGACCTTCATCTGGTGCACGAGGTCACCAGTCCGCAGGCGTTCGACGGGCTGCGCCTGGCCGGCCGCCCGGTGCGCCGCCCCGACCTGACGCTGGCGACCGAGGATCACAACGTGCCCACCATCGACATCGACAAGCCGATCGCCGACCCGATCTCGCGCACCCAGGTCGAGACGTTGCGGCGAAACTGTGCCGAATTCGGCGTGCGGCTGCATCCGATGGGGGATATCGAGCAGGGCATCGTCCACGTGGTCGGGCCGCAATTGGGGCTGACTCAGCCGGGAATGACGGTGGTCTGCGGCGATAGCCACACCTCTACTCATGGCGCTTTCGGCGCGCTGGCGATGGGCATCGGAACATCGGAGGTCGAACATGTACTGGCTACGCAGACGTTGCCGCTTCGGCCATTCAAGACAATGGCGGTCAATGTCGACGGGCAATTGCCGGCCGGTGTCACCGCCAAGGACATCATTTTGGCGTTGATCGCAAAGATCGGCACGGGCGGCGGACAGGGTCACGTCATCGAATATCGCGGCAGCGCCATCGAGTCGCTGTCCATGGAAGGCCGGATGACGATCTGCAATATGAGTATCGAAGCGGGTGCCCGGGCGGGCATGGTGGCGCCGGACGAAACCACATACGAGTTTCTGCGCGATCGTCCACACGCGCCGCGCGGCGCGCAATGGGACGCCGCGCTCTCCTATTGGCAGCAGCTGCGCACCGACCCCGGCGCGTCCTTCGACACCGAGGTCTATCTCGACGCGACGTCGTTGAGCCCATTTGTCACGTGGGGAACAAACCCCGGACAGGGCGTCCCGTTGGCCGCGAACGTCCCGGACCCCGACCTGATGGCCGACGAGGGCGAGCGGCAGGCCGCCGAGAAAGCCTTGGCGTACATGGACCTTCGACCCGGGGTGCCGATGCGCGAAATCGCCGTCGACGCCGTGTTCGTCGGCTCGTGCACCAACGGTCGCATCGAAGATCTGCGGGCGGTGGCCGAGGTGTTGCGCGGCCGCAAGGTGGCCTCGGGCGTGCGGATGCTGGTTGTTCCGGGCTCGATGCGGGTGCGCGCCCAGGCCGAAGCCGAGGGACTCGGCGAGATATTCACCGCCGCGGGCGCGGAGTGGCGGCAGGCGGGTTGCTCGATGTGCTTGGGCATGAACCCCGATCAGCTTGCGCCGGGGGAGCGCTGCGCGGCGACGTCGAACCGCAACTTCGAAGGGCGGCAGGGCAAAGGCGGTCGCACGCATTTGGTGTCGCCCGTGGTTGCTGCGGCTACCGCGGTGCGCGGCACGCTGTCCGCGCCGGCCGACTTGAACTGATTCAACTTCGATAGAGGATGAGCATGGAAGCCTTTCACACCCACACCGGTATCGGAGTGCCACTGCGGCGCTCCAATGTGGACACCGACCAGATCATTCCCGCGGTGTATTTGAAGCGCGTCACCCGAACCGGTTTCGAGGACGGCTTGTTCGCGACGTGGCGCTCGGATCCCTCATTCGTCCTAAACCTCAGCCCCTTTGACCGCGGCTCGGTTCTGGTGGCTGGCCCCGATTTCGGCACCGGCTCGTCGCGTGAGCATGCGGTGTGGGCGCTCATGGACTATGGGTTCCGGGTGGTCATCTCGTCTCGATTCGGTGACATTTTCCGGGGCAACGCGGGCAAGGCGGGGCTGCTCGCGGCAGAAGTCGGCCAGGACGGCGTCGAACTTCTTTGGAAGCTCATCGAGCAGAGTCCGGGCTTGGAAATCACTGCCAATCTTCAAGATCGAAATATCACCGCGGGAACGGCGGTGCTGCCGTTCAAGATTGACGATCACACTGCGTGGCGATTGCTCGAGGGTCTTGACGATATAGCCCTTACGCTGCGAAAACTCCGTGACATCGAATCGTTTGAGGCGGCTCGTCCGGAGTGGAAACCGCGCACTCTACCCGGCTCCTGATGCGGGTTGACCCGGGCGAAATTTCGTCTCGCTCGGCTAAGTAAGCGGGTCGAATTCGGGGTGCGCCACCGGTCAAGGGCGGCAACCGGATTGCGAAAATTTCGATCATCGCGTCTTGAAATTGCGCGTGGCGCTTGGCAATTTGCCAGGTGAGGGTTTACCGTGTTCGCTAGTTGGTTCGAAACGAGGACCACTGGCTTCGGAGGATTTTGGATGAACAAAGCAGAGCTCATTGACGTGCTCACGCAGAAATTGGGCTCGGACCGTCGGCAAGCGACCGCTGCTGTCGAGAATGTTGTCGACACCATTGTGCGCGCGGTGCACAAGGGCGACAGCGTAACTATTACCGGCTTCGGTGTGTTCGAGCAGCGCCGCCGCGCAGCGCGCGTGGCCCGCAATCCGCGCACCGGCGAGACGGTGAAAGTGAAGCCGACGTCTGTCCCGGCGTTTCGTCCGGGTGCCCAATTCAAAGCGGTTGTCTCTGGCGCACAGCGCCTCCCGTCGGAAGGACCTGCAGTGAAGCGTGGTGTTGTGGGCGGTGCAGCCAAGAAGGCTGCCAAGAAGGCTCCGGCCAAGAAGGCCGCCGCCAAGAAGTCTCCGGCCAAGAAGGCCGCCAAGAAGGCTCCGGCCAAGAAGGCCGCGACCAAGCGCGCGCCGGCTAAGAAGGCGACCAAGAGGGCACCGGCCAAGAAGGCCGCGACCAAGAGGACGCCGGCTAAGAAGGCGACCAAGAGGGCTCCCGCCAAGAAGGCTGCGAAGAGAGCTCCGGCCAAGAAGGCGACCGCGCGCCGCGGCCGTCGCTAAGCACTAACCCGAATTCCAGACGCAGATACCCTTTGGGGGCAGCGGTGCCCCCAAAGGGTATTCGCGTGTTTAGGCCCGTACGTTGGCGGCCAGCGAGCCGCCGATGTGGTTGGCCGCCACTAGCCGGCCCGCCGCCAGCGACAGCACCCACGTACTGCCCTTGTGGTTGCGGGACTTGTCGGGGCGCACGCCGTCGCGTTCGCACCACCATGCGATCAAGTCCGGAATCACTTTGCCCTGCGTGCAGATCACCGGTGTGCCGTCCTGCGCGGCGATATCCATCACCCGGTGCCGGCCGCGTTTAGGGTTCTTGGCGTACGACTCTTCGGTGAGGGTGGGCTCGTTGCGGATCGTCACACCGAGTTCCTCCGCGAGCGGTTCCACCGTCTGGTGGCAGCGGAGCCGGTCGGCCGCGTAGACGTCGGTGGCGCCGAAGACCATCAGCTGTGGGACCAGCGCCTCAGCCTGCGCGCGTCCCCTTTTGTCCAGCGGCCGCTTGGTGTCGTCCCCGGAGAACCGGGATTTGCGGCCGGCGGTGCCGTGGCGGACCACCAACACGGTCTTCGTATCTGCCGGCTGTTTTGCAAAGCGGCGCAATACTTTTCGATCGTGTACGTAGTCCAGTTTCTTCATCGCGTCACGGAGCGGCAGCCAGATCAGCTCGTCGACCTCGCTGCCCGCGCTGAATTCCCCATCGGACGCGCGCGCCGCCCAGTAGTACACCTTTTTCACGCCCTGCTCGATCGGGTAACTCACGGCGGGAAGGCGCCTGCCGAGGACGCAGTGGTGCCCGGTCTCCTCCAACACTTCGCGCGCCGCGGCCACAGGCGCGGTCTCGCCGGGATCCACTTTGCCCTTGGGCAGCGACCAGTCGTCATAGCGGGGGCGGTGAATGACGGCGATCTCCGGGTTTTCCGAATCGAAGGTCCCGGGTCGCCACAACACCGCGCCGGCGGCGTACACGAGCCGGCTCCCCGAACGCCGGCCGGAGGACGAGTTCTGGTCGGACACCTCACTCCTGCAGGTTAATTCGGCCTGGGTCGCTCCGGCCGTGGGCGTGACCTCGAAACGTAGCACACGGCATCAGGCGCTACGGTGCAGCTCCATCAGCGATACCTGATGGTCGCGCACGCTCTGACCATCCTGAGGCGACGCGGTCCACTGCCCGTCAGACCCGAGCTCCCAGCACCGAGTGGACGGGTCCAGCGCGGACTCGAACAAGTCGTCCAGATATGCGGTGAGCCTTGGGTCTTTGACCTGAACCAGCACCTCGACTCGGCGATCGAGATTGCGGTGCATCATGTCGGCGCTGCCGATCCAGTACTCGTTGATGCGATCGAAATGGATGATCCGCGAGTGCTCCAGGAACCGGCCGAGAATCGAGCGGACCGAAATGTTCTCCGAGAAGCCTTCCGTTTCCGGGCGCAGAGCGCAGATGCCGCGCACCACCACTTCGACCCGTACGCCCGCCCGCGACGCGCGATACAACGCGTCGATCACCTGCTCGTCGACCAGAGCGTTCATCTTGAGCCGGATCCGCCCCCCGCCGTTTTCACGGTGCGCCGCAATCTCACGCTCGACGCGTTCGATGATGCCGGTGCGGATGCCGTCCGGCGCCACCAACAGGTTGCGGTAGGACACTTTTCGGGAGTAGCCGGTCAGCGAATTGAACAGGTCGGTGAGGTCGGCCCCGATATCGGGCGCCGCCGTGAGGAGCCCGACATCCTCATACAGCCGCGCCGTCTTGCTGTTGTAGTTGCCCGTCCCGATGTGGCAGTACCGCCGGATCGTCGAACCCTCGCGACGCACCACCAGGCAAGTCTTGCAGTGTGTCTTGAGGCCGACGAGCCCGTAGACCACGTGCACACCCGCCTGCTCGAGTTCGCGCGCCCAGCGGATGTTGGCCTGTTCGTCGAAGCGTGCCTTGATCTCGACGAGCGCCACCGCCTGCTTGCCGGCCTCGGCGGCGTCGATCAACGCCCGGACGATCGGCGAATCACCCGATGTGCGGTACAGCGTCTGTTTGATCGCCAGCACGTTGGGATCCGCGGCGGCCTGCTCGATGAATCGCTGCACGCTGGTGGAGAACGAGTCGTACGGATGATGCACCAGCACATCGCCTTCGCGCAGCGTCGCGAAGATGCTCTTGGGGGTTTCCCGGTCGGCGAAGGCGGGGTGGGTGGCCGGAACGAATGCCGGGTCTTTGAGCGCCGGGCGGTCCAGTCCGTAGATCTGCCACAGCGACGAAAGATCGAGTAGCCCGGGCACTTCGATGACGTCACTGGGATTCACGTCGAGTTCCCGCAGCAGCAGCTCCAGCATGCCCTCGGTCATGTCGTCGGCGATCTCGAGTCGCACCGGAGAACCGAATCTTCGCCGCGCCAATTCCCGCTCCAGCGCTTGCAGCAGATCTTCGTCGCGATCCTCTTCGACTTCGAAGTCGGCGTTGCGGGTAATGCGGAAGGCGTGATGTTCGACGACGTCCATGCCTGGGAACAGCACCGGAAGGAAGGCCGCGATCAGCTCTTCCATCGGCAGGTACCGGATCATGGCGTGCGCTTCGCCGGAGCCCTCTCGGGCCGGTTCGCGGTTGCCGAGTTCGACGAAGCGATCGACGTTGTCGGGCACCTTGACTCGCGCGAAGTGCTGACCGCCGTCTTCGGGTTGCTTCACCGTGACCGCCAGATTCAGGCTCAGTCCGCTCACGAACGGGAACGGGTGGGCGGGATCGACGGCCAACGGTGTCAGTACGGGGAAGACCTGCTCGTTGAAATAGGTCGACAGTTCGTCGCGCTCGGCCTGCTCCAGGTCGGCCCACGTGACGATGTGTATGCCTTCCTCGGCCAGGGCCGGCCGCACCGAATCGAGGAACACGCGGGCGTGCCGCGTCGCGATTCGCTGCGTCTGCTCTCCGATGCGGGCCAATTGCTCACGCGGGGTCAGACCGTCGGCCGAGCGGACCGACAGCCCCATCTCGTCGCGGCGCTTCAGCCCGGCGACCCGAACCATGTAGAACTCGTCGAGATTGGAAGCGAAGATCGCCAGAAATTTGGCCCGCTCCAGCAGAGGCAGCGAGTTGTCGTCGGCCAGCGCGAGCACGCGCGCGTTGAAGTCCAGCCAGCTCAGTTCCCGGTTGAGGTAGCGGTCCTCCGGCAGCGCATCGCTGATCGCTGCGGGGGTCGCGGCCGGCGGTGCGGCCAGCGCCGAACCATCCGGTTGCCATGCCGTTTCTGCGAGGCGCGCCTCGGCTTCGGTTTCGGTCACCATGCGATCATCCCGCATCACCCGCTGGTGCTGCTACCGCCCGACAGACATCCATCCGTCGTTGGCGCGTCGTTCATCCGCCGGACAGGTTTGCTGTCGCGCCGGATCGGACTTCATCTCTCAGTGCCGCGCGACGGCACGGGCTGTCGCCGCGCCGACCCCGAGGTGGCGTGCGGCCGCCAGGTCGGCGGGTGTGTCGACGTCGCAGCGCAGGCCTGGCCACGCGCCGGTCAACTCGATCGCGCCCGAACGGCGGTGCCGCGCGCAGGAATCCGGCCCGAACTGCGGCTCGAGAAACGAACCGAACGCGCACAGCGCCGCGGTACCGGTCGCCAGCCGGTCGGCGACGAAGCTGCGTCGATGTTGCCGGGCGGCGGCGATCGCCTCGGCCAGTTCTTGCGTCTGCAGCGCCGGCAAATCGCCCTGCAGCACAACGACATTCGAGAACGACCGGGCCACCGCGCGTTCGGCGGCGCCGATCGCGTTGTTCAGCGGGTCTTCATGGCCCTCGGGTGTCGGGTCGGCCAGCACGTTCGCCCCGAGGTCGGCCGCCGCGGCCGCCGCGGCGTCGTCGGGTGTGATGACGGTGATCGAGCCCACCGATGCGACGCCCGCCGCGGCGGTCAGGGTGTCGACCAACATGGCGAGCACCACGCTCTCCCGGGTTTGCGCCGAGAACACCGGGGCCAGCCTGGTCTTGGCGGCGGCCAACCGCTTGACGGCGATGATCAGGGCAACGTCAGCTGCGTTTTCGCCCGCGCCGTCGGCGCGTGTGCCGCTCATGAGGCCATCCTGCCAGCGCCGATTCCCGCGATGCCGCCTCGGGCTAATCTGAAGCGCCGGCAACGCGATCAGAAGGCGGCGCCGCACACGGTCTCGACGACAGACGGGGTGGTAAATGGCCAGCACGATGCCCGGTTCAGAGGGCGCCGTCGCGGTGATGGGCGCCGGTGCGTGGGGCACCGCCCTGGCCAAGGTGCTGGTGGACGCCGGAGGACCGGACGCGCGGGTCACGCTCTGGGCCCGGCGACCCGAGATCGCCGAGCAGATCAACGTCACCCGATACAACCCCGCCTATCTGCCCGGCACGTTGCTGCCGGGTGGCATCCGCGCCACCGCCGATGCCAAAGAGGCGCTGGCCGGCTCGTCGACGGTGCTGCTGGCGGTGCCCGCGCAGACGATGCGGGCCAACCTCGAGCACTGGGCGCCCTGGTTGCCCGACGGCGCGACGCTGGTCAGCCTGGCGAAGGGCATCGAGCTGGGCACCCTGATGCGGATGAGTCAGGTCATCGTTTCGGTGACGGGCGTCGACCCCGCACAGGTCGGAGTGATTTCGGGACCGAACCTGGCCAGCGAGATCGCCGAATGTCAGCCCGCCGCTACGGTTGTCGCGTGCAGTGACTCCGGCCGCGCCGTCGCCGTGCAGCGGATGCTGAACAGCGGGTACTTCCGCCCGTACACCAACAGCGATGTGGTCGGCACCGAGATCGGTGGGGCGTGCAAGAACGTCATCGCGCTGGCTTGCGGGATGGCGGTCGGCGTCGGCCTCGGCGAAAACACCGTGGCGGCGATCATTACCCGCGGCCTGGCGGAGATCATGCGCCTTGGGATGGCGTTGGGCGCCAAGGGCGCGACGCTGGCCGGCCTGGCGGGGGTGGGCGACCTGGTGGCCACGTGCACGTCGCCGCATTCGCGTAACCGGTCCTTCGGCGAGTGCCTGGGCCGCGGCGGAACCATGGAATCGGCGATGCAGGCGAGGGACGGGCACGTCGTCGAGGGGGTGACCTCGTGCGAGGCGGTGCTGGCGCTGGCCTCCAGCTACGACGTCGAGATGCCGTTGACCGAAGCCGTGCACCGGGTCTGTCACAAAGGGCTCTCGGTGGACGAGGCGATGGCCCTGTTGCTGGGCCGCAGCACCAAGCCCGAATGAAACCCCAGCTAGCGGCCCGGCGCCCGACCCGAGGGCGCTCCACCCGGTAGCCTCTCCAGGTTGTGAGTGCCAGCGACCGCGTGCGCGTCGCCGTCGTCTTCGGCGGGCGCAGCAACGAGCACGCCATCTCGTGCGTGTCCGCCGGCAGCATTCTGCGCAACCTCGACCCGCAGCGTTTCGAGGTGGTCGCGATCGGCATCACCCCGGAGGGTTCGTGGGTGCTCACCGACGGTGACCCGGACGCGCTGGCGATCACCGACCGGCAGCTGCCCGGGGTGACGACCGCCTCGGGCACCGAGCTGGCGCTGCCGGCCGATCCGCGGCGCGGCGGCCAGCTGGTGTCGCTCCGGGCCGGTGCCGGTGACAAGGCCGGTGAAGTCCTGGCGTCGGTCGACGTGGTCTTTCCGGTGCTGCACGGCCCGTACGGCGAAGACGGCACGATCCAGGGACTGCTCGAACTGGCCGGTGTGCCCTACGTCGGCGCCGGCGTGCTGTCCAGTTCGGTCGGTATGGACAAGGAATTCACCAAGAAACTGCTTACCGCCGAAGGACTTCCGGTCGGCCCGCACGCGGTACTGCGCCCAGCGCAGGCTGCGCTGCCCCTCGATGAGTGCGAGCGGCTGGGTCTGCCGGTGTTCGTCAAACCCGCGCGGGGCGGCTCGTCGATCGGCGTGACCCGGGTGTCGAGTTGGGACGAGCTGCCGGCCGCGGTGGCGACCGCTCGCCGGCACGATCCGAAGGTGATCGTTGAGGCGGCGATCAGCGGCCGTGAGCTGGAGTGCGGCGTGCTCGAAATGCCCGACGGCACAGTGGAAGCCAGCACTTTGGGGGAGATCCGGGTGGCCGGGGTGCGCGGCCGCGAGGACTCGTTCTACGACTTCGCGACCAAATACCTCGACGACGCAGCCGAATTGGACGTTCCAGCGAAGGTCGACGACGAGATCGCCGATGCGATACGCCAATTGGCGATCCGGGCGTTCAAGGCCATCGACTGCCAGGGCCTGGCCCGCGTCGATTTCTTCCTCACCGACGACGGGCCGGTGATCAACGAGATCAACACGATGCCGGGATTCACCACGATCTCGATGTACCCGAGGATGTGGGCCGCCAGCGGCGTCGACTATCCCACCCTGCTCGCGACCATGGTGGAGACCGCGCTGGCGCGGGGCGTGGGTCTGCGCTAACGGGCTCACTAGTCCGGACGGCCCGGGTCGATCGGCACCGCCGCGATCGTGTGGTCGATGACCTCGGAGAGCTGCTGGATCGGTGTCGGCCCCGACCCCGACGGCAGTGTCAACGCGACGTACACCGGCCGGTCCACGGTGTACCAAGTGGATCTGCCCGAGTCGCCGGCGGATTGCTGCTGGGCGCCCACCTCAAACCACTGCACCCGGTCGACGGCCTGGATCGGGGATCCCACGACGAATTCGGCCGGGCGGTCGAGTCCGCACCGCAGCACCAGCGGCTGGCTATCGGGTCCGGACCGCCAGGCGGCCGCGCCCTGCGGCGCGGGCTGCGCGACGGGCGCGCGCTGATAGTTTCCCAGCCGCCGCGGCAGCGCGTCCGTGAGCGCCTTGCATGCGGCGCTGGCGGCCTGCGGCGCGGGGACGGCCGGGATGGCGACGGGTTGTGGTGGCGCCTCGCGGTTCGCCGCGATGACCAGGATCGCGCCGATCGCCGCGACTGCCAGCGCGACCGCGGCGATCATCGCGGCGCGCGGAGGTCCGCCGAGATCGGTTGCGGTATTGGGGTCGGTCGTCACCGCCCGCGCACCTCCTGTCTCCTACACTGGCGCGGTCGGGCAAAGACCCAACTTACCGCAGGTCGGGGCGACCCCAGAGTGGCCCGAGGAGGTGGCGTGCGTGGACTCTGACTTCGGAGCATCGGGGGAGTTCCCCACGCTGGCACGGCTCGGCGAATTCGCGGTCATCGATCGGTTGGTGCGGGGACGCCGGCAACCCGACGAGGTGCTGCTCGGGCCCGGCGACGACGCGGCGCTGGTGTCGGCGGGCGACGGCCGCACCGTGGTTTCGACCGATGTGTTGGTGCAGGACCGGCACTTTCGGCTGGACTGGTCGACGCCCCACGACGTCGGCCGCAAGGCGGTCGCGCAGAACGCCGCCGACATCGAGGCGATGGGCGCGCGGGCCACGGCGTTCGTCGTCGGCTTCGGCGCCCCGGGTGATACCCGCGCGGCGGACGTGGACGCGCTCGTCGACGGGCTGTGGGACGAGGCGGCGCGGATCGGCGCGGGCATCGCCGGCGGTGATCTGGTCAGCTGCCCCCAGTGGGTGTTGTCGGTGACCGTGCTGGGCGACCTGGACGGACGCGCGCCAGTGCTGCGATCGGGGGCCCACGCCGGTTCGGTGCTCGCCGTCGCCGGCGAGTTGGGTCGCTCGGCTGCGGGATATGCCCTGTGGCACAACGGCATTGGTGGGTTCGACGAGCTTCGGCGTCGTCACCTGGTACCCGAGCCGCCGTACGGCGCGGGAGCCACGGCCGCGAGCGCGGGCGCGGAGGCGATGATCGACGTCTCCGACGGTCTGGTGGCCGACCTGCGCCACGTGGCCACGGCGTCCGGGGTGGGGATCGACCTGTCCACCGCCGCCCTAGCGGTGGACCGCGACGCGCTGGCCGCCGCGGCGGCTGCCGTGGGCGCCGACCCATGGTCGTGGGTGCTCGGGGGCGGCGAGGACCACGCCCTGGCGGCCTGTTTCGCCGGCCCGGCGCCGGCCGGCTGGCGCGTCGTCGGCCGGGTGCTCGACGGGCCGGCGCGGGTGCTCGTCGACGGAGCGGAGTGGAGCGGCTACGCGGGATGGCAGTCGTATTAGTGTGGCGCCGTGACCGTCTACGCGATCGCGCAGCTGAAATTCACCGACCGGGCGGTCTACGACCGCTACCAGGCGAGGTTCATGGAGGTCTTCGCCCGTCACACCGGAACCCTGCTGGCCGCCGACGAGTCGCCGAAGGTTGCCGAGGGGCAGTGGGATCGCGAGAAGGTGGTGTTGATGTCGTTTCCTGACGAGGCGGCGTTCCACGCTTTTGTGCAATCGCCCGAATACGAGGACATCGCGAAGGATCGGCGCGCGGGCGCGGACACGGTGGTGCTGCTGGTGCAGGGACTGCGGTGACCGCGCGCCCGTTGAAGGAACTCGTCGAGCAGGGGTGGGCGGCCGCGCTGGAGCCGGTGGCCGAGCAGGTCGCGCAGATGGGGCAATTCCTGCGCGCCGAGATCGCCGCGGGGCGCAGGTATCTGCCCGCCGGGCCGAACGTGTTGCGCGCCTTCACGTTTCCGTTCGACGACGTCCGGGTGCTGATCGTCGGCCAAGACCCCTACCCGACACCGGGACACGCTGTGGGCCTGAGCTTTTCGGTGGCCCCCGAGGTGCGTCCGCTGCCGCGAAGCCTGGCCAACATCTTCGACGAGTACAGCGCCGACCTGGGCCATCCCCAGCCCTCGTCCGGCGACCTGACGCCGTGGGCGCAGCGCGGCGTGCTGCTTCTCAACAGGGTGCTGACGGTGCGCCCCAACAACCCGGCGTCGCATCGGGGCAAGGGCTGGGAAGCGGTGACCGAGTGCGCGATTCGCGCCCTGGTCGAGCGGTCCCGGCCGCTGGTGGCCATCCTGTGGGGCCGCGACGCGTCGACGCTCAAACCCATTCTGGCCGAAGGGGATTGCGTGGCGATCGAGTCGCCGCACCCGTCGCCGCTGTCGGCGTCGCGCGGGTTCTTCGGCTCGCGGCCGTTCAGCCGCGCTAACGAGCTGCTCGCTGGCATGGGCGCCGAGCCCGTCGATTGGCGGCTGCCGTGAGCGAAATGACGGCGCTGCGGGCGCACCGCAGGGGCGGACCGGAGGTACTCGTGGTCGAGCGGGCGCCGGCGCCGGTCGCCGCCGCCGGCGAAGTCGTCGTGGCGGTACACGCCGCGGCCATCACGTTCGACGAGTTGACATGGGACGAAACGTGGACCCGCGACGGCGTCTGCCGAACTCCGGTGATCCCGTCGCACGAGGTATCCGGCGTCGTCTCCGACATCGGCACGGGCGTCGGGGATTTCGCGCCCGGCGACGGGGTGTACGGGTTGATCGGATTCGACCGCGACGGCGCGGCAGCGGATTTCGTTGCCGTTCCCGCGGCCGAGCTGGCCGCCAAGCCGTCGGCGGTCTCTCATGTCGTCGCCGCCGCCTTGCCGCTGGCCGGGCTCACCGCCCTGCAGGCGTTGGTCGACCAGGCTGCGGTGCAACCCGGGGAGGCCGTGTTGGTGCACGGCGGCGCCGGCGGGGTCGGCGCCTTGACGGTGCAACTGGCCGCGATCCTCGGCGCCGACGTCACCGCGACCGTGCGCAGCGACGCGGGCGAACTGCTGCGCGGCTTCGGCGCACAGCGGGTGATCGACGTTCGAACGCAACGGTTCGAGGAAACCGGTGATACCTACGACGTCGTCATCGACACCGTCGGCGGCGAGACGCTCGACCGATCCTTTTCGGTGGTGCGTCGGGGCGGACGGTTGATCACCCTGTCGGCGCCCCCGCCCGCGGGCAAAGCCGACGAATACGGGATCACGGCGACGTTCTTCATCGTCGAGCCCAATCGAGACCAGCTCGGTGAGCTCGCGGCCCTCGTCGACAGCGGCCGGCTGCGCGTCGAAATCGCGGCGACATTCCCACTCGAGCAGGGTCGGGAAGCGTTCGAAAGCGGTCAGCGCGCCGTTCGGCGGCCCGGCAAGACCGTGATCGTTGTCCGGGGCTGACGGGCAATCGGCGGCATTCACTCCGAGCGTCGCACCGTGCCGGAGTCGAGGTCGTAAACCAGGCCGGTGACCGTCGTTCCCGGCGCACGCACGACCTCGCGCAGGACGTGGACGTCGTAGTTCACCGCGTGCCAAGGATCGGCGACGGTCACCTTCGCCACGTCGTCCTCGTTGATGCCGATGTAGTCGGCGACCAGTGCGGCGTGTTCCGGGGTGTCGAGCCGAGCGAGCCCGCAGTCGGTGTGGTGCATGACGACGATCTCGAACGCCGCGTCGATGCCCTCGACGGCGGCGACGGTGGCGAGGACCAGGAGGCTTCGCAGCACATCGGCGGTGACGCGGCCGCCGGGGTTGCGCAGCACGATCGCGTCGCCGGGCTGCAGACCGAGTACGTGGGACGGGTCGACGCGATGGTCGGCGCACGTGACGACGATGGTCCGCAGTGCCGGGGTGAGCGAGCGGTCGGCGGCGGACAGGGCCTCGGCGCGCCGGGCGTTACGCTCGATCAGGGTATCGACGCTCATGCGGTTCCTTCCGTCATCCGCTGCCGCAGCATCGCGTCGAGTTCGGTGCGCGCGAGGTTGTTGATCAGATTCCCGAGCATGTTTTCCGCGATGACCGCGGCGATGTCGATCATGGTTTGCGCGTCGATCCCCGCCGCGCGCGCGTGGTCGAGGTCCTCGTCGCTCAGCCGGCCGCGGCTGCGGAGCATGCGCGTTGCGAACTCGACCTGGGCGTCGACGCTTTGATTGTCGGCATGGCCCGGACGGGCGAGCGCGCGTGCGGCGAGGGTGTGCGCCGTCCGGCAGTACTCGCATCCGTTCGTCTCGGCGACATGGATCGCGATGCGCTCGCGGGCCAGCGGCAAAACTGCGCCCCGAGCGTTGAATTCGCCCGCCGCGAGGTAGAGATCGGCCGCGTTGGTTCCCCGCGCCATGACCCGGATGGTGTTCGGCAGCCAACCGTATCGACGCCGCGCGGTGTCGAAGGCGGGAAGCGCGGCATCGGCGTGCACGGGTTCGATGCGGGTCATGCCGTCACCCCCGACCAGGGCGGCTCGGCGGTCGCGAGCCGTTCCATCGCGGGACCGCTCTCGAACGCCAGCAGGAGCTGCTTCTCGGAGTCGGGCACGTCGGTGACGGCCGTACGGGCAAACGCCGGCGGTGCGGGGAAGTACTCGATGCCGAGTTGCACCAGGCGCGCCATCTCGTCACCGGCGATCAGCCCCGCGAGGAATAGCCCCGCGTCGATGCTTGCCGACACACCGGCGCCGGTGACGATCCGCCCGTCGCGGTGGAAGCGGTCGGGGACGACGTCGACGCCGTACGACGCCACCCGATCCCGCCAGCCCCAGTTGGTGGTTACGCTGACGCCGTCGAGGATCCCGGCGGCCGCCAAGAGCGCGACCCCGTTGCAGATCCCGACGGTCCACGTGGTCGCCGCGTGCATCCGCGCCAGCCAACCGAGGAGCCCCGGGTCGGCGAGTGCCGCGCAGACGCCCGGTCCGCCCGGCACGTAAAGGATGTCGGTCGAGGCGATGGCATCGATGCCGCGGTAGGCGAGCAGCCCGAGGCGGCGGGTGTCGGCCGCGATCACGCCAGGGGCCGCCGCGACGAATTCGACCTCCATGCCCGGGACGTTGGCAAGCACTTCGTAGCCGCCCACGACGTCCAGCGCCGTGAACCCGTCGAATAACACGACCGTCAGCCGCATGTCTTCCTCCTCGTCATCAACACGTGCCTTTCATGGTGGGGGGCGGAGGAGGACGACACGAGTGGCGAAAATGCCACTAAAGCGGCTATTGTCGCCACATGGCGGATGCGGCCAGCCGGGTGGGCGTTCTCGTCTACCGGGATTGCTTCGCATCCGAGGCGTTCGCCGTGCTCGACGTGCTCACCCTGGCCAACCGTGTCGCGGAGTTCAACGGCCAACCGGTTCCGTTCATCACGACGCTGCATGCCGCTCGCCCGGGCGCCGTATCCGCGAGCGGCGGAATCGAAATGCGGGCTCCGCGAATGCGTTACGGCCTCGACCTCCTCGTGATTCCGGGATTCGACCTCAGCCCGGTTCAGGACATCGACGGCCGGCTCGAGACGTGGGGGGACGAGATCGCGCTCCTTCGACGGGTTGCGGCGCGGGGCATCCCGACCGCGAGCATCTGCGTCGGTGCTTTCCTCCTGGGCGCGGCCGGCATGCTCGACGGACGGCGCGCGACGACCGCGTGGCTGTTCGCCGACGAGCTGGGCAGGCGTCACCCCGAGGCGATCGTGGACCGTGATGCGCTCCTGATCGAAGACGGGCCGATCACGACGACCGGCGCGTTCAGCGCGTCACTTGACCTGGCGCTACATCTCGTCCGCTTGCGCGCGGGCGCCACCGTGGCCCGCACCACATCGAAGATCACCCTGACCACACCGGGCCGCGCGCTGCAGTCGCCCTACATCGACGAGACCCTCGATGGGAGTGTGCGGCAAGGGTTCTCGACCCATGTGCGGCGCGACCTCTTAGCCAACCTGGATCGGGAGTACAACCTGGCCGCGCTCGCGGCCGCACACCATGTGAGCACCCGCACCATGCTTCGGCGATTCCGGGCCGAGACCGGTCAGACGCCGCTGGACTTCGTCCAGGCGGCGCGGGTGTCCCGGGCGAAGCAGCTCCTGGAAGCGACGGACCTCAGCATCGAGCAGATCGCGCGGTCGGTGGGCTACCGGGACACCGGCACGTTCCGCCGATTGTTCTCGGGTGCGGTCGGCTTGAGGCCGTCGGACTACCGGCGCGCGTTCGCCACCCGTGATGCGGCTCGCTAGCCGCGGACGACCTTGCCGGCCTTGATGCAGGACGTGCAGGCGTTGATCCGCTGCTTGTTGCCGCCGGGACGCGTCACGACGTGCACGGTCTGGACGTTGGGGTCCCACCGGCGACTGGTGCGGCGGTGGGAGTGCGACACCGACTTACCGAAGCCGGGGCCTTTCCCGCAGATATCGCACACAGCGGCCATTCTTCAAGCTCCTCAAAATTCGGGGGCCCGGCACTCAGGATGGATCTCGACGAGCCGGGACGGCCCAGGCTGACCCGGGCCAGCCCAGAATACCGACTGCTGCGGGCAACCACCAAAACGGTCAACAGTCCACGCACGGCAACGACCGGCGCCGTCGCCCGCGCTGGCTAGGCTCAATATGCCGGTTTACTCGAGTGAGGCTCCGAGGAGGTGGGTCACCCTGAGCACGTCGTCGCGGGATCGTTTGCTGGACGCGGTGGCCCTACGCGACTGGGCGCACACCGCCGTCAGCGACCTGATCACCCACCTCGACGAGATCAACCGGCTCAACGTGTTCCCGGTCGCCGATTCCGATACCGGCGCCAACATGCTGTTCACCATGCGTTCCGCCCTGGCCGAGGCCAACGCACGCGCCGACGGCGGCTCCGGATGCGTGGCCCGCGTCGCGGGCGCCCTGTCGGCCGGGGCGCTGAACGGGGCCCGCGGCAATTCCGGCGTGATCCTGTCCCAGATCCTGCGCGGTATCGCCGATGTCACCGCCGGCGCGGCTGCCGACCGCGGCGGTGAATTGGCCGATATGGATGCCGCGACCCTGGCCGGCGCGCTGCAACGCGGCGTCGATCTGGTCATCGCCTCGATGGGCGGGCAGGAGGTCCCGGGAACCATCGTCTCGGTCCTGCGGGCCGCGGCCGAGGCCGTCGAGGAATGCGCGGACGACGGGCTGGGCCCGGCGATCACCGCCGCCGGCGACGCGGCGGTCGTCGCGCTGGAGAAAACCACCGAACAGCTCGACGTCCTCGCCGATGCCGGTGCGGTCGATGCCGGGGGAAGGGGCCTGCTGGTCCTGTTGGACGCGCTGCGCAGCACCGTCATCGGGCAGGCGCCCGCCCGCACGGTGTACGAGTTGGCGCCCCGCGCGCCGCAGCCGGAAGCCCCCGCCGAACGCCCCGCGCCGCAGTTCGAGGTGATGTACCGCCTGGACGGGTGCGATCCCGCGGCGGCGGACGCGCTGCGGGACCGGCTCTCGGAATTGGGTGATTCCGTGGCCATCGCGCCCGCGACCGCGCCCGGCACCTACTCGGTGCACGTGCACACCGACGACGCCGGCGCCGCGGTGGAAGCGGGCCTGGCGGGCGGCCGGCCGAGCCGGATCGTGGTCTCGGCCCTGAGCTCCGGCGTCACCGGGCTGCCGGCGGGCAGCTGGACGCGGGAGCGGGCGGTATTGGCCGTGGTCGACGGCGATGGCGCCGCCGAGCTGTTCGCCGGTGAGGGCGCCTGCGTGCTGCAACCAGGTCGCGAGGCGGACGACCCGGCCACGGATATCAGCGCCCACCAGCTGGTGCGCGCGCTCGTCGACACCGGCGCCGCACAGGTCATGGTGCTGCCCAACGGCTATGTGGCCGCCGAGGAGCTGGTCGCCGGCTGCACCACCGCCATCGGGTGGGGCATCGACGTGGTGCCGATACCGACCGGCTCGATGGTGCAGGGGCTGGCCGCGCTGGCCGTGCACGAAACCGATCGCCAGGCCGTCGACGACGGCTACACGATGGCCCGCGCCGCCGGGGCCGCCCGGCACGGGTCGGTGCGCATCGCGACCGAAAGCGCGCTGACCTGGGCCGGTCGCTGCCAGCCCGGTGACGGCCTGGGCATCGCGGGCGACGAGGTGCTGATCGTGGCGGCCGATGCGGCCGGGGCGGCGATCGGCCTGCTCGATCTGCTGCTGGCGTCGGGCGGCGATCTGGTGACGGTGCTGGTCGGGGCCGGCATCGAAACCGAAGCCGCCGCTGTCGGCGACATCCTGCAACAGCATGTGCATGACCACCATCCGGGGACCGAGCTGGTGATCTACCGCACCGGCCATCGCGGCGACGCCCTGCTGATCGGGGTCGAGTAGCCGTGGTGTCACTGGGTGACCGGCTGGACTACATCGTGGGCGCCAAGGCCGCCGGCGACCTCGACGACGTCTTCGGCATCCGGACCGTCGACGACCTGCTGCGGCATTACCCGCGCGCCTACACCGAGGGCGCCGCCGTGCGCGGTGCGGAGGACGAGCGGCCGGAAACCGGCGAGCACATCACGATCGTCGACACGATCACCGCCACCGAGACGTTCCCGATGAAGAAGAACCGCAAGAAGCTGTGTCACCGCATCACCGTCGGCTCCGGACGCACCAGGGTGACCGCCACATTCTTCAACGCGAACTACATCAAGAAGGACCTCACCAAGGACACGAAGGTGATGCTCTCTGGGGAAGTCGGGTTTTTCCGGAACGTCATGCAGCTCACGCATCCGGCGTTTCTGATCCTCGACTCGCCGGACGGACGCAACCGCGGCACGAAGTCGCTGAAAACCATCGCCAACGCCTCGCACGCCGCCAGCGGCGAAGAAGTGGTGGAGGTGTACCAGCGCCGCTTCTTTGCGATCTATCCGGCCAGCGCGAAGCTGCAGAGCTGGGACATCTTCGCCTGCGTCCGCCAGGTGCTCGACGTCCTGGATCCCGTGCCCGATCCGCTGCCCGCCGAACTGCGCGACCGGTTCGGCCTGATCTCCGAGGACCAGGCGCTGCGCGCCATCCATCTGTCCGAAAGCGGCGAAGAGCGGGAGCGCGCACGGCAGCGGTTGACGTTCGACGAGGCCGTCGGCCTGCAGTGGGCGTTGGTCGCCCGCCGCCACGGTGAACTCTCCGAGTCGGGCCCGCCGGCCGCGCCGCGCCCGGACGGTCTGGCGGCGGAGTTGCTGCGGCGGTTGCCTTTCGAGCTGACGGCGGGACAGCGCGAGGTGCTTGCGGTGTTGTCCGACGGGCTGGCTGCGACCCGCCCACTGAACCGGCTGCTGCAGGGTGAGGTGGGCTCGGGCAAGACGATCGTCGCGGTGCTGGCGATGCTGCAGATGGTGGACGCCGGTTACCAGTGTGCGCTGCTGGCGCCGACGGAAGTGCTTGCCGCACAACATCTCCGGTCGATCCGCGACGTCCTGGGGCCGTTGGCGATGGGCGGCCAGCTGGGTGGGGCCGAGAACGCCACCACGGTGGCGCTGCTCACCGGTTCGATGACCGCTGCTCACAAGCAGCAGGTCCGCGACGAGATCGCCAGCGGTCAGGTCGGCATCGTCGTCGGCACCCATGCGCTGCTGCAGGATGCGGTGGACTTTCACAACTTGGGCATGGTGGTGGTCGACGAGCAACACAGGTTCGGGGTGGAGCAGCGAGATCAGTTGCGCGCCAAGGCTCGTGCCGGCATCACGCCACACCTGTTGGTGATGACGGCCACGCCGATCCCGCGCACCGTTGCGCTCACCGTCTACGGGGACCTGGAAACCTCGACGCTGCGCGAACTTCCGCGCGGGCGCCAGCCCATCACCAGCAACGTCATCTTCATCAACGACAAACCCGCCTGGCTCGGCCGTGCCTGGCAGCGCATCATCGAAGAGGTCGCCGCCGGCCGCCAGGCTTATGTGGTGGCACCCCGGATCGACGAATCGGACGAGCCACCGAAAGGGGACTCGCAGCAAGGGGAGCAGAAGGACCAGAACGCCCGACCGCCGGAAACGGCCGAAGGCCTTTACGCCCGATTGCGTTCCGGCGAGCTGGCGAACCTGCGGCTCGGGCTCATGCACGGGCGGCTGTCCGGCGAGGAGAAGGACGCCGCTATGGCCGCCTTTCGCGCCGGCGAGATCGATGTGTTGGTGTGCACCACCGTCATCGAGGTAGGTGTGGACGTCCCCAACGCCACGGTCATGTTGGTGATGGACGCCGATCGGTTCGGAATCAGTCAGTTACATCAGCTGCGGGGTCGTATCGGCCGCGGCGAGCATCCGAGCCTGTGCCTGTTTGCCAGCTGGGCTTCGCCGCGCTCGCCGGCCGGTCACCGGTTGTCCGCCGTTGCCGCAACAATGGACGGGTTCGCCCTGGCCGACCTCGATCTCAAGGAACGCCGCGAAGGAGATGTGTTGGGCCGCAACCAGTCCGGCAAGGCGATCGGGCTGCGGCTGCTGTCGCTGGCCGACCATCTGACTTACATCGAGGCCGCGCGGGACTTCTGCGCGCGCGCCTACGAGGACGGACATTCGCATCCCGGGCTGGAGGTGCTGGCGGCGCGGTTCACCGACACCGAACGCATCGAATACCTGGACAAGTCGTGAATCGCAAAGTGCTGCTGTGGTTGTCGCTCGCGGCGGCGCTCGCGGTGCTGGTCGCCTACCAGACGCTGGGCTCCTTGGCGGCCAAGCGCGCCGAAGTCGCCGCCCGCGCGGACGTCCCGACCGTGCAGCCCGGCGCCGACGTGCTGGCGGGCATACCCGTGCTGCCGCAGCGGATCCACCGCTACGACTACCGCAGGGCGGCGTACGGCGACGCGTGGGACGACGACAATGATGCCCCGTTGGGCCACAACGGGTGCGACACCCGCGACGACATCCTCGACCGCGATCTCGTCGACAAGACATACGTGTCGGTCAAGCGCTGCCCGACTGCGGTGGCCAGCGGGACCCTGCACGACCCGTACACCAACGCCACCGTCGCGTTTCAGCGCGGCGCCAAGGTCGGCGAATCGGTGCAGATCGACCACATCGTCCCGCTCGCCTACGCCTGGGACATGGGGGCCTACGCGTGGCCTGAGCCCGAGCGCCGGCGCTTCGCCAACGATCCGGCCAACCTGCTGGCCGTCGAGGGGCAGGCCAACCAGGACAAGGGCGATTCGCCGCCGGCCCAGTGGATGCCGCCGAACGCCGCCTTCGCGTGCCAGTACGCCATGCAGTTCATCGCCGTGCTGCGCGGTTACCAGTTGCCCGTCGATCAGCCCTCGACCGACGTGCTGCGCCGGGCCGCGGCTACCTGCCCGGCGGGCTGACCCTACACGTTTCCCACGGTTTCCTCCGAGTGTGTCTACGACTGTAGACAAGGGGATGACACGGTGTTACCGTTGATATGTCTACAGATGTAGACATAATCGGCTTTGACGCTAAAAGCACTGAACGGCAGGCGATCACGAGCCGGCGCGAAGGGGATCGGTCCGTGAACGGAGCACACGACCTGGGCGGAATGCAGTCCTTCGGACGCATTCCGCGGCCACAGGACGAGCCGGTATTTCACGCCCCGTGGGAGGGTCGCGTGGAGGCCATGACGATGGCGCTGCTCGTCGCGGGCCACCTCGGCGGTGGCGGCGTGTTGCGCTATGCCATCGAGAGCCTGCCGCCGCTTCGCTACTTGCGGGACGGTTACTTCGGTCGCCACCTTGACGGGCTGGAAGGGGCGCTGGTGGACCGCGGTCTCTTAGGCCCGGCCGAGATCCGCGATCGCATCGAGCGGCTCACCGGCGGTGGAGACCCGCCAGGCGGCAGCGGCGACGTTCACTCGCCCGGCACACCGGGACCGCCGACACGAGGCGGTGAACCGAGTAATCGCCGCGAGGCCGATCATCCGGGCCGGTTCGCAGTGGGCGACGAGGTCATCGCACGCAATATTCATCCCCGCGGTCACACCAGGCTGCCCCGTTATGTGCGCGGTCGTCGCGGCGTCGTCGCCCACGTCCATTCCGCCGCGGTGTTTCCCGACACCGACGCACATGGCATGGGCGAGAACCCGCAACGCGTCTACACGGTGAGCTTCGACAGTCGCGAGCTGTGGGGAGACACCGCAGAGCCCAATTTGAAAATCCAGCTCGGACTGTGGGAAAGCTATTTGGATCCAGCATGAATCATCAAGACAGCCAACAATATTCGGATCAATTGGATCCCGCCCTGCGAACCCGCGCGATCGAATCACTCCTGCTGGAAAAGGGGCTGATCACACCCGCGGCCACCGACGCGGTCGCCGCGATGCTCGAACACGACATCGGTCCGCTCAACGGTGCGCGAGTCGTAGCCCGCGCCTGGAGCGACCTGGAGTACAAGGAGCGCCTCCTGGCGGACGGCAACGCCGCCCTGGAAGAACTTGGCCTCACCGCCCCAACCGAGCTCGTCGTCGTGGAAAACACGGATGGCGTCCACAACGTGATCGTCTGCACGCTGTGCTCGTGTTACCCGTGGACCCTCCTGGGTCTTCCGCCAACCTGGTACAAGTCTCCCGAGTACCGGGCTCGCGTGGTGATCGAGCCTCGCGCGGTGCTCGCCGAGTTCGGAGTGCACCTGGACGAGTCGACCGAAATCCGTGTCTGGGACTCCACCGCGGAGACGCGCTATCTCGTCTTGCCCCGCCGGCCCGCCCACACCAGGGGCTGGAGCATGGACGACTTCGTCGCGATCGTCACCCGCGAGGCGATGACCGGTGTCGCCCTCGTCGCCGACCCGCCCGAACGGCAGACGCGTCGCCGACCGTGAATCTTGCTACGCGACGCGCCGATCAGCCGTCGTCAGATTCACAGTCGGCGACAACAAGCTACGGGCCCTCGTAGGTGTCCGGGTCCGGGCGCAACCGGGTGCCGTCGTTGAGGCCGCTGATCGCATCCATGTGCTCGGCCGCCAACTCGAAGTCGAACACGTCGAGGTTGCCGGCGATGTGCTCGGCGTCGGCCGACCGGAAGACGACCGCGTTGCCCAGTTGCAGGTTCCATCGCAACAGCACCTGCGCGGCTGTCTTGCCGTACTCGCCGGCGACCGAGGCCACCGTTGGGTTGTCGTTCAGCTTGCCCAGCGCCAGCGGCGTGTACGACTGCGTGACGACGTTGTGTTGCGTGTTCACCTTGCGCAGCTCGTCCTGGTTGAACAGCGGGTGCAGCTCGATCTGGTTGACCGCCGGGGTAAAAAAGGCGAGGTCGATGACGGTCGTCAGGTACTCCTCGGTGAAATTGGAGACACCGATCGAGCGCGCATGGCCCTCCCCGCGACACTGGATCATGCCGCCGAAGGAGTTCACGTAGTTGCCCGCCGACGGCACCGGCCAGTGGATCAGATAGAGATCGACGTAGTCCAGGCCGAGGCGCTCCAGGCTGGTGTTGCAGGCCTCCTGGGCCTTCATCAAGCCGTGGTCGGCGCAGGCCAGCTTCGTGGTGACGAACAGCTCCGCGCGCGGAATCCCGGAGGCCGCGATCGCGCGCCCGACCCCGGCCTCGTTCCCGTACACCGAGGCCGTGTCGATGAGCCGGCAGCCGAGTTCCAGTGCCGTCGACACCGCGCGTTCGGCCTCGTCGTCGGATAGATCGGCGACGCCCAGGCCGAGCACCGGCATGGTGTTCTCGTCATTGAGAGCTATCGAGGGTATGGCTGAGGATCCGGCCGAGCCCGACTCGCCAGTCAACGTCATTCACCTACCTGCGAAATTGAAAGTTCGTGGATTCGGACCAAGCCGGGTTCCGTCGTCCAGCGAGGAGATCGTCGACATTTCGTTTTCGCTCAGTTCGAAATCGAACACGTCGAGGTTGCTCGCAATCCGTGCGGGGTTGACCGACTTGGGAATCACGATATTACCCAGCTGAATATGCCAGCGAATCAACACCTGGGCAGCTGTCCGCCCACACTCCGCCGCGACAGCGGTGATCATCGGATGCGTCAGCAGCGATCCCTGGCCCAGGGGCGCCCACGCCTCGGTCGCGATGCCGCGTTGGGCGTGCACCTCGCGCAATTCACTTTGGGTGAATCGTGGGTGCAGCTCGATCTGATTGACCGCCGGAACGATGCCAATGGCATCGATGAGAACCGAGAGGTGCTCGGGTTCGAAATTGCTGACTCCGATGGACCGGATACGGCCCTGGTCGCGCAGGTGCGCGAATGCCTTGAAGGTGTCGACGAACTTGTTCAGCGCCGGCTGCGGCCAATGGATCAGATAGAGATCGAGATAATCCAGCCCGAGCCGGTCCATGCTCGCGTCGAATGCCCGCAGCGTGCTGTCGTAGCCCTGGTCCGGGTTCGCCAATTTGGTTACCACGTACAGTTGGTCGCGCGGCACGTCGGAGGCGGCAACCGCGCGTCCGGTCTCCCGCTCGTTGCGGTAGGCCGCGGCAGTGTCGATATGTCGGTAACCGGCGCGCAGGGCGGCAGCCACCGCCTGTTCGGTGTCTGCCGGCGGGATCTGGAAGACTCCGAGCCCGACGGCGGGGATCGAATTTCCGTCATTCAGCGTCACCAAGGGAGCTGCCATGACACAGAGTCTGCCAGGCGCGTGGGACTTGGACCTCGGAGCGAGACAGGCGCCGATCGGATGGACCAGCCGCCTGCAGGGCCTGGCCACCACGGCCGGTGTCAAGGTCATTCCATGGATCCCGACGGCCGCCCAGCGGATGCTGGTCCGCGGGCGGGCGATCATGATCGACGGCAACACGCTGGATCCGACGCTGCAGCTGATGCTGACGGGCCAGCGGGTTGTCGGCATCGACGGCCTGGTCGTCGACGACGACGCGGCGGCCTCCCGCGCCCAGATGCGCGAGGGCCTGCTCAGATTTTCCGGTCCGCAGATTCATGTCGAGGTGGACGAGATCACGCTGCCCGGGCCGGGCGGTCAGATCGCGGCGCGGCACTATCGCCCGCCCAACGGTGCGGCGGCGCCGTTGCTGGTCTTCTATCACGGCGGTGGCTGGACGATCGGTGACCTGGACACCCATGACGCGCTGTGCCGGTTGACCAGCCGCGATGCCGGCATCCACGTGCTGTCGGTGGACTACCGGCTGGCCCCCGAGCATGTGGCGCCGGCCGCGGTGGAGGACGCCTACGCCGCCTTCACCTGGGCATACGAGCACGCCGGCGAACTCGGTGCGATTCCCGGGCGTGTCGCCGTGGGCGGCGACAGCGCCGGCGGGAACCTCGCCGCCGTCGTGTGCCAGCTGGCGCGCGACGCGGGGGAACCCGCGCCGGTGCTGCAGTGGCTGCTCTACCCGCGGACCGATTTCACCGCGCAGACCCGGTCGATGAGCCTGTTCGCCCGCGGCTTCCTGCTGACCAAACGGGACATGGACTGGTTCGAATCGCAATACCTGCGGCGTTCCACGCTCGACCGGACCGATCCGCGGCTTTCCCCACTACTGGCCGAGTCGCTGTCGGGGCTGGCGCCGGCCTTGATCGCGGTCGCGGGTTTCGACCCGCTACGCGACGAGGGCGAGAGCTACGCGACCGCGCTGCGGGCCGCCGGCACGCCGGTGGACCTGCGGCCCATGGGTTCGCTGACCCACGGCTTCGCCAGCCTGTTCCCGCTTGGTGGCGGCAGTGCCGCGGCCACCAGCGAACTGATCTCGGCCCTGCGCGCTCATCTGAGCCGGGCCTGACCGTCGCCCGCCGGTAATGTAGAGGCGCGCCGCCCGACCCACGCACAAGCCCGCACCGAAGGATCACCGAACCAGTGGCCGACAAACCCAACCGTCCCCCTCGATACGACTTGAAGTCCGGCACCGGCAAATCCGGCAGACTCTTCCAGATCGGCGGCACCGCCTTCGTCGTCATCCTGCTGGTCGCGATCGTCTCCTACATCGTGATGACCCACCACAACAAGAAGGCCGCGGCCAGCGGCGAGGGCGACACGGTGCGGGTGACGTCGAGCAAGCTGGTGACCCAGCCCGGGACGTCCAACCCCAAGGCCGTCGTCACCTTCTACGAGGACTTCCTGTGCCCGGCGTGCGGCAACTTCGAACGCACCTACGGGCCAACGGTCTCCAAGCTCATCGATACCGGCGCGATAGCGGCCGACTACGCCATGGTTGCCATCCTCGACAACTCGAGGAACCAGAACTATTCGTCGCGGGCGGGCGCGGCGGCGCTGTGCGTCGCCGATGAGTCCATGGACGCGTTTCGCCGCTTCCATACGGCGCTGTACACCACCCGAGTCCAACCCGACGAACGCGGCAGCAGCTTTCCCGACAACGCGAAACTGATCGAACTCGCCCGCGAAGCCGGCGTCGTGGGCAAGGTCCCGGACTGCATCAACAGCGGAAAGTACCTCTCCAAGGTCACCGGGGAAGCGGCGGCCGCAAACATCACCGCCACCCCGACGATCAAGATCAACGGCGAGAACTACGAACCGACGACGCCTGATGCACTGGTCGCCAAGATCAAGTCCATCGTGGGCGACGTGCCGGGGCTCGACAACGCCGTCGCCCCCGCGGCGTAGTGACGGTTGCGGTGTCAGCAGAAGCCGCCGCGCCCCCCGACGACCTGACGCCGGAATCGTCGCCCGTAGCGTCCGTACCCGCGCTCAGCGCATGGTGGGTGCTGATCGCCGGAGCGATCGGCTTGTTCGCGTCGCTGACGCTGACGGTGGAGAAGGTCAAAATCCTGCTCAATCCGTCCTACGTGCCGTCGTGCAACTTCAACCCGATTGTCTCGTGCGGCTCGGTCATGGTCACACCGCAGGCATCCCTGCTGGGCTTTCCCAACCCGCTGCTGGGCATCGTGGGCTTCACCGTCGTGGTCGTCACGGGTGTGCTCGCTGTGGCGAAAATCCCTCTGCCCCAATGGTATTGGGTTGGGCTGGGGGTGGGAACCCTGGTCGGTGCGGTATTCGTGCACTGGCTGATCTTCCAGAGCTTGTACCGAATCGGGGCGTTGTGCCCGTACTGCATGGTGGTCTGGGTGGTCACCATCTCGCTGCTGGTGGTGATTTTCTCCGTCGTGCTGCGCCCGGTGCTGGCGAGCACGGACCGCGCAGTGGTGCGGGTGCTGTTCGAGTGGCGATGGTCGATCGCCGCGCTCTGGTTCACCGCCGTGTTTCTGCTGATCTTGGCGCGGTTCTGGGACTATTGGTCCACGCTTTTGTGAGCCTCGGCGAGTGACACGGATCATCGGCGGCATCGTCGGTGGGCGACGTATTGCGGTCCCGCCGAAGGGAACCCGGCCGACCACCGATCGGGTCCGGGAGTCGCTGTTCAACATCGTCACCGCCCGGCGCGAGCTGAGCGGGCTGGCGGTCCTGGACCTCTACGCCGGCTCGGGGGCACTTGGGCTCGAGGCCCTGTCCCGCGGTGCGGCATCCGCGCTTTTCGTGGAGTCCGACCAACGTAGCGCCGCCGTCATCGCCCGCAACATCGAGTCGCTGGGCCTCACTGGGGCGACGCTGCGCCGTGGCCCGGTGGCTGCGGTGTTGGCGGCCGGGAGTCCTGCCCCGGTGGACCTGGTGCTCGCAGACCCGCCCTACGACATCGAGGCCGCCGAAATCGAGGCCGTCCTGGCCGCACTGACCGCGCACGGCTGGGTGCGCGAGGGAACCGTCGCGGTGGTCGAGCGTGCCGCCGCCGGGCCACCGCTGAACTGGCCGGCCGGCTGGTCGTCGTGGCCGTCGCGCGTTTATGGCGACACCCGGTTGGAGCTGGCTGAACGGCTGTGAGACAGCGTGTAGCGTCATCGAGCATGAGCGGCGCGGTATGCCCGGGGTCGTTTGACCCGGTGACGTTGGGCCACATCGACGTTTTCGAGCGCGCCTCCGCCCAGTTCGACGAAGTCGTCGTGGCGATCCTGACCAACCCCGCCAAGAAGGGCATGTTCGACATCGACGCGCGAATCGCGATGATCGAAGAATCCACCACCCACCTGCCGAACCTGCGCGTGGAGGTCGGAGAAGGTCTCGTCGTCGACTTCGTCAGGTCGCGGGGGATGACGGCCATCGTCAAGGGCCTGCGCACCGGCACCGACTTCGAGTACGAGCTGCAGATGGCGCAAATGAACAAGCACATCGCCGGCGTCGACACTTTCTTCGTCGCGACCGCCCCGCGGTATTCGTTCGTGTCGTCGTCGCTGGCCAAAGAGGTCGCGACGCTGGGCGGTGACGTGTCGGAGCTACTACCCGAGCCGGTGAATCGCCGACTGCGCGAACAGTTGTCCGATCGCACGGACTGACGAGTCCGCTCCTGCATACGGGTCGTCGACGTTCTCCGTGAGCATCGGACCGAAAAATGCTGCCGCACAAAATATTTGAAATGTCCAAGGGAGGTATTTGGGCCTAGCGGTGTCGCCAACGAGTTTCAAACGATGCACATTCGCGCGAGCAAATGACAGCAATGTGTAACAAATTCGTTGGCTTTTGGAACACGACGGCAACAATTTCGGTGGACCCTGAATGCCACACGGCGGCCATTAAGGGGTCAGGGTGAAGAGGGCACTAATGGGCGTGTCGGCGGCAACAGCCATTGCGCTCGTACCGCTCTGCATTCCACCAGCACAAGCACACGCCGATCCCTGTGTCAGCATCATCACTGCCACTGGCGACCAGGCCTGCGTCGACGGATTCCAGCGCGATAACCCCAGGCACAGATACCGGCTGGGCGATTGCGAGGGCGCGAGCCCCTATGACGGACAGATGGGCCAAGTTTGCGGGTAACTTCTGAGCCGGCCGCCCGGTGACAGGTAGCCAGCGTGAAGGAAGCCTCCACGGCCATGAAGGACCAAATTCTCCGGAGACGGGATTCCCGCTTCCTGCAAGAACGCTAGTGGTGGCTGTGGCCACTCTGATCCGGCGCTGCCTCGGGCGAACCGCCCATCATGCGCAGCATCGGAAGTCCCCCTGAGGTGACGAACCGCAGCACCAGGACGGCCGTGAGGCCGAGGAAGGCGATGTTGAGCCAGGTGGTGTAGTTCCACGAGATCGACGCTTCCATGACCGTGGCGTTGCGGGAGTGTGGGATGAGATCGGCTGTGCCAAAAATCAATTCGACAAGGTACCCGGCGGCGACCATCGCGACGTAGAAGGTGCCGAGCAGTGCCAGCGCCATTTTGACGCCGTAATACTTCCGATAGATATTCAAGATCGGCAGGATGATCAGGTCGGCGAAGATGAACGCGATGACACCGCCGAAGCTGATGCCGCCGTTCCAAAGCACCGCGGCCAGAGGCACATTGCCGATCGAACAGACGAAGGACACGATCGCCACGACGGGCCCCACGAGCGGCCCCCACAGCGCCGCCCAGCCCGGGTGACTGGCCAAAAAGAAGCTCTGCCAGAAGCTTTCGGGAACCCACGCCGCGAGCGCACCCGCAATCAACAGGCCCAGCACGAGATCGCGCAGGATCGCCAGCCACTCCATGACGAACACATGCGAAACGGAGGTGAAGCCCTGCCCGGACAACAGCCGCCGCCAGAACGAGCCGTCGCCTTTGATGGACATGTCCATGGCGGCGTGGCCTTCCATCGATCCGGCGATTCCCCGCTCGGCCTGCTCGCGGGCCGCGTCGATCAGGCGAGAGCGCACGAAAAGCCGGAACAGTACGGCCAATACGACGATCATCAGCGGGCCGCCGACGAATTCCGCGGCGGTGAACTGCCAGCCCACCAGCAGGGCGAGGATGACGCCCAACTCGACCACGAGATTGGTGGAGCCGATTTCGAACGCCATGGCGGCGGTGAAGTTGGCGCCTTTGCGAAACAGCGATCGAGCCAGGGCGACCGCGGCGTAGGAGCACGACGACGACGCGGCTCCCAGCCCCGCGGCCACCGCCAGCGTTCGGGGCCGATCGTCGCCCATCAGGCTCACGATGGTTGAGCGCCGCACCACGGCTTGGACCACCGCCGACAACGCGAAGCCCAGGATCAGTGCCCAGGTGATCTCCCACGTCATCGACCCCGCCAACGCCAACGCATGCCCGATTGCCGGTAGCACCTTGTCCATCACTGGTCCTCCGCTCCGGTTCGTCCCGCGGCGATACTGCGGCGATAATACCCTACAGGGGTATATCCCGCGTGCTGTCGGCCGGCGAAGTTAGAGTCGGGCACGTGTTGCAAACGGTCGCGATCCGCGGGTACCGCTCGCTGCGGGAAGTAATCCTGCCACTGGGCCGGCTGTCGATCATCACGGGCGAAAACGGCGTCGGAAAGTCGTCGCTGTATCGCGCGCTGCGATTGCTGGCCGATTGCGGTCGCGGCGAGGTGATCGGGTCGCTGGCCCGCGAGGGCGGCCTGGAATCCGTGCTGTGGGCCGGGCCCGAGCAACTCGGCGCCGCGCGCCGGACGGGAAAGGCGCAAGGAACCGCGCGCAACAACCGGCCGGTGTCTCTCGAACTCGGTTTCGCCGCGGACGATTTCGGCTATCTGGTGGATCTCGGGCTGCCGCAGTCGACCGGCCGGGCCCGGTCGGCGTTCGCGCGCGATCCGGAGATCAAGCGAGAGGCGTTGTTCGTCGGCCCGGTACTGCGGGCGGCGACCACCCTGGTGCGCAGGACGCGCACCTTCGCCGAAGTCAGCGCGCAATCGGGCAGTGGCTTCGACGAGCTGTGCCGAACGTTGCCGTCGTATCGCAGCGTGCTGGCGGAATATGCCAACCCGCAAGCGCTTCCCGAACTCGCCGCCGTGCGTGAGCGGCTGCGCGGCTGGCGCTTCTACGACGGTTTCCGGGTTGACGCCGGGGCGCCTGCGCGGCGCCCGCAGGTGGGCACCCGCACCCCGGTGCTCTCCGATGACGGCCATGATCTGGCCGCCGCCATCCAGACGATCATCGAGGCCGAAATCGATGATTTGAGCCGCATCGTCGCCGACACCTTCGACGGCGCGACGGTCTCGGTGGTCGCCAACGACGGGCTGTTCGACCTCCAGCTGGGCCAGCGCGGCATGCTGCGACCGCTGCGGGCGGCCGAGCTGTCCGACGGCACCCTGAGGTTTCTCCTGTGGGCCGCCGCCCTGCTGAGCCCGCAGGCGCCGTCCCTGATGGTGCTCAACGAGCCGGAAACCTCGTTGCACCCGAGCCTGGTGGGTCCGCTGGCGTCGCTGATCCGCGCGGCGGCGTCGCAGACCCAGGTGGTTGTCGTCACCCATTCGCGTTCGCTGCTGGGATTCCTGGAGGACGCGGCGGTCGGCATCGAGCTGTACAAGGACTTCGGCGAGACCCGCATCACCGGCCAGAGCCTGCTGACCACCCCGCGTTGGGACTGGGGCAAACGCTAGGAGCCGACCGCCTGACCCTTCGCCGGCAACAAGATCGATGCTGGCGAAGGCTCATATACTGACGGCAAAATAACCGGACTTTGCCAACTCCGGCACTGCCGCAAATATGGACGGTAACGATCTGGTCAACGCCGGTGTGCTGGGGTTTTCCCGTTTGTTCCCCGAGCAAATGCCCGACACACCGGCCTCGCCACCGCCGTCACAGACGTAACACCAGGCACACTGGTAACAACAGGAGCTTTTGCAAGACGCCAGGAGGGCATGGCCGTGTATCGAGTGTTTGAAGCGCTGGACGAATTGGGCGCCATTGTCGAGGAAGCCCGCGGCGTGCCGATGACGGCCGGATGCGTGGTGCCCCGCGGTGATGTCCTCGAGCTGATCGACGACATCAAAGACGCAATCCCCGGCGAGCTGGACGACGCCCAGGATGTGCTGGACGCGCGCGATTCGATGCTGCACGACGCAAAGACGCATGCCGAATCCATGGTGTCGTCGGCGACCACGGAGTCGGAGTCGATGCTCAACCACGCCCGCGCCGAGGCCGACCGCATCCTTTCGGACGCAAAAGCCCAGGCGGACCGCATGGTGAGCGAGGCGCGCCAGCACAGCGAGCGGATGCTCGGTGAGGCCCGCGAGGAGTCGATCCGCATCGCCACGGCGGCCAAACGCGAGTACGAAGCCAGCGTCGGGCGCGCCCAGGCCGAAGCCGACCGGCTGATCGAAAACGGCAACATCTCCTACGAGAAGGCCGTGCAAGAGGGCATCAAGGAACAGCAGCGCCTGGTGTCGCAGAACGAGGTGGTGCAGGCGGCCAACGCGGAATCCACCCGCCTCATCGACACGGCGCACGCCGAGGCCGATCGCTTGCGCGGCGAGTGCGACATCTACGTCGACAACAAGCTCGCCGAGTTCGAGGAGTTCCTCAACGGCACGCTGCGCTCCGTCGGCCGCGGCCGCCACCAGCTGCGCACGGCGGCCGGCACGCACGACTACGCGACGCGCTAGCCCCCGCGGCAGCCGTTGACCGCTTCGTTGCGCCCTCGCGCCGGGCGGCGCGCGCCGTAGGATTTCCCCTATGGCGCGGCAGCACAGCACCACGGCGCGGCGACACCCGACCTCGCCGATGGCGATCGATATCACCCGGCTCGGGCGACGCCCGGGCGCAATGGTCACCCTGCGCGACACCGTGCCCAGCCCGTCACGCATTGGGCGGGACATGATCGCGATCCAACCCGGCGCGCCGGTGGAACTGGATCTGCGGGTCGAGTCGGTGTCGGAAGGCGTCCTGGTCACCGGGACGGTGGCCGGGCCGACCGTCGGCGAGTGTGTCCGCTGCCTGACCGAGGTCACCGGCCGCGTCGAGGTCGCGCTAACCGAACTCTTCGCGTATCCAGACAGCACGACCGAGGCGACCACCGAGGAAGACGAGGTCGGCCACATCGTCGAGGACATCATCGACCTCGAGCAGCCCATCGTCGACGCCGTCGGACTGGAGCTTCCGTTCGCCCCGCTGTGCAGGCCGGATTGCCCGGGATTGTGCCCCGAATGCGGTGTTTCGCTGGCCGCGGAGCCGGGCCATCACCATGACCGCATCGACCCGCGATGGGCGAAGCTGACGCAGATGTTGGAACCCGAAGCGTCCCAGCCGGATTCGCGGGGTGAGCAGTGAGCTCGCGGCAGGTCCTGCTCGACGCGCTCGGAGTCGAGCTGCCCGAGGAGCTGCTCTCGTTGGCATTGACACACCGCAGCTATGCCTACGAGCACGGCGGGCTGCCGACCAACGAGCGGCTGGAGTTTCTCGGCGACGCGGTCCTGGGCCTGACCGTCACCGACGAGCTCTACCACCGTCATCCCGACCGTTCGGAGGGAGATCTCGCCAAACTGCGCGCCAGCGTGGTCAACACCCAGGCGCTGGCCGACGTGGCACGCAACCTGGCCGAAGGCGGGCTCGGCGTTCATCTGCTGCTGGGCCGCGGCGAGGCCAACACCGGCGGAGCCGACAAGTCGAGCATCCTTGCCGACGGCATGGAGTCGCTGCTGGGCGCGATTTACCTGCAGCACGGCATCGACACGGTGCGCGCGGTGATCCTGCGACTCTTCGGCCCGCTGCTGGACGCCGCACCCACGCTGGGCGCCGGGCTGGACTGGAAGACCAGCCTGCAGGAACTGACCGCGGCGCGCGGCATGGGCGCGCCGTCTTACGTGGTCACATCCACGGGGCCGGACCACGACAAGGAATTCACCGCTGTGGTGGTCGTAATGGAAACCGAATACGGGTCCGGGGTGGGCCGCTCCAAGAAGGAAGCCGAGCAAAAGGCCGCCGCCGCGACCTGGAAAGCACTCGAAGTGCTGGACACCGCGGGGAAATCGTCCGCATAGATCGAGGGTGATGACCCGCAGCGCCCGGCTTCGCCGCGCTTGCGATCATGCCCAATTCGACGGTGATGACCCGCAGCGCTTGGCTTCGCCGCGCTTGCGATCATCACTAGATGCCTGAACTACCCGAAGTCGAGGTGGTGCGCCGCGGCTTGCAGGCCCATGTGGTGGGCAAGACAATCACCGCCGTTCGGGTCCACCATCCCCGCGCGGTACGCCGCCACGAGGCCGGGCCCGCCGACCTGACCGCCCGCCTGCTCGACGTGGGGATCACCGGAACGGATCGTCGGGGCAAGTACTTGTGGCTGACGCTGGAATCCGGTGAGGCGCTGGTGGTTCACCTCGGCATGAGCGGGCAGATGCTGCTGGGGACCGTCCCGCGCGCCGATCATGTTCGCATCTCCGCGCTGCTCGACGACGGGACCGTGCTGAGCTTCGCGGACCAGCGGACGTTCGGCGGCTGGATGCTCGCCGACCTCGTGGAAGTGGACGGCAGTGTGGTGCCGCAGCCCGTCGCGCACCTGGCGCGTGACCCGCTCGATTCCCGGTTCGATGCCGACGCTGTCGTAAAAGTGTTGCGGCACAAGCACTCCGAGATCAAGCGCCAGCTCCTGGATCAGCAGGTGGTGTCGGGGATCGGCAATATCTACGCCGACGAAGCGCTGTGGCGGGCCAAGGTGCACGGTTCGCGAATCGCCGCGACGATGACCCGCAAACAGCTTGGCGCGGTGCTGGATTCGGCCGCGGAGGTGATGCGCGAAGCCCTGGCGCAGGGCGGGACATCGTTCGATTCGTTGTATGTCAACGTCAACGGCGAGTCCGGGTACTTCGACCGCTCCCTGGACGCCTATGGCCGTGAAGGTGAAAGCTGCCGGCGCTGCGGCGCGGTCATGCGCCGGGAGAGGTTCATGAACCGCTCGTCGTTCTACTGCCCGAAATGCCAGCCGCGGCCGCGGCGTTGAGGGTGCATGCCGATCAATCAAAGATGTCGCGGCGCAAAGCTCCTGGCGAACTTGGTGATAGGGCCGGGTCCACGAACCACTCACACGGGAATATCAGACCGAAGAGTTGGGGTGGCACTCGAAGCAGCGCCTCGAACAGGCGCGCGGCCCGGCCAGAGCCTCCGATCTGCGAGCGGTGTGCGGCGAGCGCGTCCCGCTTCTGCCGCGCGAAACGAAAGACGTTGATGCGATGGGTGATGCTCGCCCGCGGAGCGTATGCAGTGCGGACGATGTCCCGCTCGTATGGTGCTGGTAGCCGCAGCAGATGAGCCAGATCGCTGGTCCGGCGCAGTAGTTCGCGCGGCATGGTCGTCTCGAGCACCCGCGGGGTCGCCGCGAGCTCGGCTGCCCGCGCGCCGACGTGATGTACCTGCACATGATCTCGATGGCCGTAGCCGCCGTTGCGCTCGTAGCTGAGCAGCAGGTCCGCTTCTTCCTCGCTAAGTATGTCGGCCAGCCGCTGCGCCGCCTCATCGACATCGGCTCGCCCGAACCTGACCCGGCCGGGTGGATCCGGGTAGAAATCGGGACCGTAGCCGCTATCGGCGTAACCGAGGCACTCGACCCGGTGAACGCCGAGAATGCCCGCGCTCAAACGCAATTCGTTCAGCCGGACGCCATCGTCCTCGTTGTGCACCCGCCCGTCGGTCGCCGTGACGAGAACCACGCGGTGCCCCGCCGCCGCCGCCCGCGCGAGTGTTCCGCCGGTGAGGATTACCTCGTCGTCGGGATGGGCGTGGAACGCGACGACAGTGGCCATGCAACGCAGTATGCCCGCCCGGTAGAAATGACCTATGACGGAACTGTGGGTCGAACGCACCGGATCGCGCCGCTACACCGGACACAGCTCACGGGGTGCGCAGGTACTCGTCGGCTCCGAAGACGTCGAGGGCGTATTCACCCCCGGCGAGCTGCTCAAGATCGCACTCGCCGCATGCAGCGGGATGGCCAGCGACGAGCCGCTGGCCCGCCGGCTCGGAGACGACTACAAAGCGGTGGTCAAGGTGTCCGGACCCGCCGACCGGGAACAGGAGCGTTATCCGCGGCTCGATGAGACCCTCGAGCTCGACCTGTCGGGATTGTCGGACGAGGAGAAGGAACGCCTGCTGGTGGTGGTGAACCGGGCCATCGACCTGGTCTGCACGGTCGGGCGCACGCTGAAATCCGGCACAGAAATCAACTTCGAGGTCGCCAGTGTCGAATCCAACGTCGGATCCTGACGTCCGGCTCACCGCCTGGGTGCACGGGCGGGTCCAGGGCGTCGGTTTCCGCTGGTGGACCCGCTGCCGCGCCCTGGAACTAGGCCTCACCGGGTACGCGGCCAACCAGTCCGACGGCCGCGTGCGCGTGGTCGCCCAGGGTCCGCGCGAGGCGGCCGAGAAACTGCTGCAGCTGCTGGACGGCGGGGGCACTCCCGGGCACGTCGACAAGGTCGTCGCCGATTGGTCGGCGCCAACCGAAGAGTTCGAGGGATTCGTCGAGCGCTGACACCCCTCGGCTCAGTGACTGATGTGGCCCCTGTGGCCAGTGCGTCGACACGTGAACGCCAGGCAAATTTCCTGCCAGCCGACACCCCTCGGTGAGCGGGGTCGGGGCCAATTTGACCGGTAGTCTGGCGAGCCGTGTACCTCAAGAGTCTGACGCTGAAGGGCTTCAAGTCCTTCGCATCGCCGACGACTCTGCGCTTCGAGCCGGGCATCACCGCCGTCGTCGGCCCCAACGGCTCCGGCAAATCCAACGTGGTCGACGCCCTGGCATGGGTCATGGGGGAGCAGGGCGCAAAGACGCTGCGCGGCGGAAAGATGGAAGACGTCATCTTCGCCGGCACCTCGTCGCGCGCGCCGCTGGGCCGCGCCGAAGTCACGGTCACCATCGACAACTCCGACAACGCGTTGCCGATCGAGTACTCCGAGGTGTCGATCACTCGGCGGATGTTCCGTGACGGCGCCAGTGAATACGAAATCAACGGCGCCAGTTGCCGTTTGATGGACGTGCAGGAGCTGCTGAGCGATTCGGGTATCGGGCGAGAGATGCACGTGATCGTCGGGCAGGGCAAGCTCGACGAGATCCTGCAGTCGCGTCCCGAGGATCGCCGGGCGTTCATCGAGGAAGCCGCCGGCGTGCTCAAGCATCGCAAGCGCAAGGAAAAAGCTCTCCGCAAACTCGAAGCGATGTCGGCGAACCTGGCCCGGCTCACCGACCTCACCACCGAGCTGCGCCGCCAGCTCAAACCGCTGGGCCGGCAGGCCGAGGTGGCCCGTCGCGCCCAAACCATCCAGGCCGATCTGCGCGACGCCAAACTACGCCTGGCCGCCGACGACCTGGTCAGCCGGCAGGTGGAGCGCGAGGCGATCTTGGAGGCCGAGGCGGCGATGCGCCGCGAACACGACGAGGCCGCCGCCCGCCTCGCGGTGGCATCCGAGGAGCTGACCGCGCACGAGACCGCGCTCGCCGACCTTTCCGGCCGCGCCGAGTCGGTTCAGCACACCTGGTTCGGGTTGTCCGCTCTGGCCGAACGCGTGGGCGCCACGGTGCGCATCGCCAACGAGCGCGCCCAGCATCTCGACCTGGAGCCGGCGACGACGGGAGACACCGACCCCGACGCGCTGGAAGCCGAGGCCGAGCAGGTTGCGGCCACCGAGCAGCGGCTCTTGGCGGAGCTGGCCGCGGCGGGCACCCGGCTGGATGCCGCCCGCGCGGAATTGGCCGAACGCGAGCGCGCGGCCGCCGAGGCCGACCGCGCCCACCTGGCGGCGGTACGGGCCGAGGCGGACCGGCGGGAGGGCCTGGCGCGGCTGGCCGGTCAGGTGGAGACGATGCGAGCGCGCGTCGAATCGATCGACGACAGCGTCGCGCGCCTGACCGAACGAATCGAACACGCCGCCACCCGCGCGCAGCAGACCAAGGCGGAGTTCGAAACCGTGCAGGGCCGCGTCGGCGAACTAGATCAGGGCGAGGTCGGCCTGGACGAGCACCACGAACGCACGGTGGCCGCGCTGCGGTTGGCCGACGAACGCGTCACCGAGCTGCAGTCCGCCGAGCGGGAGGCCGAACGTCAGGTGGCGTCGCTGCGGGCCCGCATCGACGCGCTCTCGGTGGGCCTCGAGCGCAAGGACGGCGCCGCGTGGCTTACGCAAAACTACAGTGTCGCAGGGCTTTTCGGTCCCGTCGCCAAGTTGGTCAAGGTCCGGTCCGGCTACGAGACGGCGTTGGCCGCCGTGCTCGGGTCCGCGGCGGACGCGCTGGCCGTCGAGGGCTTTGGCGCCGCCCGTTCGGCGGTCTCCGCGCTCAAGGCGGCCGACGGCGGCCGCGCGGCCCTGGTGCTGGGCGATTGGCCCGCCGACAATCCCGCGCCGGCCGGTGAGCTACCCGGCGGCGCCCTGTGGGCGCTCGATCTGGTCGAGGCACCGCAGCGGCTGCGCGGCGCGATGGTCGCCATGCTCTCCGGGGTCGCGGTAGTCGGCGACCTGGGACAGGCGCTGGATCTGGTGGCGGCGCGCCCGCAATTGCGCGCGGTCACCCTCGACGGCGACCTGGTGGGCGCCGGCTGGGTGAGCGGCGGTTCCGACCGCAAGCTGTCCACGCTGGAGCTCACCTCGGAAATCGACAAGGCCGGCAGCGAGCTCGCCGCGGCGGAGGCGCAGGTGGCTCAGCTGAGTGCGGCGCTGTCCGGCGCGCTGGCCGAGCAGAGCGCCCGACAAGACTCCGCCGAGCAGGCGCTGGCCGCCCTCAACGAATCCGACACCGCGATCTCGGCGATGTACGAGCAGCTCGGCCGGCTCGGCCAGGATGCCCGCACCGCCGATCAGGAGTGGAACCGGCTCCTGCACCAGCGCGAGGAGTTGGAGTCGGGGCGGGCGCAGACGGTCGAAGAGGTCACCGAGCTCGAGACCCGGCTGCGCAACGCCCAAGAGACGCAGCATGTCCAGGTGGCCGACCCGGTCAACCGTCAGCAGATCGCGGCGGCCGCCGAAAGCGCGCGCGGCGCCGAGGTGGAGGCGCGGCTGGCCGTCCGCACCGCCGAGGAACGCGCCAACGCGGTGCGCGGGCGGGCGGATTCGTTGCGCCGCGCGGCCGCCGCCGAACGCGAGGCACGGATCCGGGCCCAGCAGGCGCACGCGGCGCGATTGCGCGCGGCCGCGGTGGCCGCCGCGGTGGCCGACGCCGGGCGGCTGCTGGCCGAGAGGCTGGACCGCGTGGTCGAGGCGGCGTCGCGGATCCGCGACGCGCTGGTCGCCGAGCGTCAGGAGCGCTCGGTGGCCATGGCGGCGGTCCGCGACGAGGTGCATCAGCTGGGGGCCCGGGTGGCGACCCTGACCGATTCGCTGCACCGCGACGAGGTGGCCAACGCCCAGGCGGCCCTGCGCATCGAGCAGCTCGAGCAGATGGTGCTGGAGCAGTTCGGCATGGCGCCGGCCGACCTGATCGCCGAGTACGGCCCCGACGTCGCGCTGCCCCCCACGGATCTCGAGATGGCCGAATTCGAGCAGGCCCGCGAGCGTGGTGAGCAGGTCACCATGCCCGCACCGATGCCGTATGACCGGGCCACCCAGGAGCGCCGGGCCAAACGCGCCGAGCGTGAGCTGGCCGAGCTGGGCCGGGTCAACCCGCTGGCGCTGGAGGAGTTCGCCGCGCTGGAGGAACGCTACAACTTCCTGTCCACCCAGCTCGAGGACGTCAAGGCGGCCCGCAAGGATCTGCTGGACGTCGTCGCCGACGTCGATGCCCGCATCCTGCAGGTGTTCACCGACGCCTTCAACGATGTGGAGCGCGAGTTCTCCGACGTGTTCACCGCGCTGTTCCCCGGCGGCGAGGGCCGGCTGCGGCTGACCGATCCCGACGACATGCTCACCACCGGCATCGAGGTCGAGGCGCGTCCGCCGGGCAAGAAGATCACCCGGCTGTCATTGCTGTCCGGCGGCGAAAAGGCCTTGACCGCAGTGGCGATGCTGGTGGCGATCTTCCGGGCCCGCCCGTCGCCGTTCTACATCATGGACGAGGTCGAGGCCGCGCTCGACGACGTGAACCTGCGCCGGCTGATCGGTCTGTTCGAACAGCTGCGCGCCCAGTCGCAGATCATCATCATCACGCACCAGAAGCCGACGATGGAGGTCGCCGACGCGCTGTACGGCGTGACGATGCAG
>NZ_MBEM01000132.1:0-1434 GCF_001954045.1 Mycobacterium sp. SP-6446
TTGGATGCCGGCGCGTTGGGGGCGGCGTTGGCCGATGTGGTGGGTCGCCATGAGAGCCTGCGCACGCTGTTCGTGGCGCCCGATGGGGTGCCGCGGCAGGTGGTGATGCCCGCCGAGGGGGCCGACTTCGGATGGCAGATCGTCGATGCCACGGGTTGGTCGGCGGACCGGATTCGTCATGCGATCGGGGAGGTGGCGGGTCACAGTTTCGATTTGGCGGGCGAGATTCCATTGCGGGCACGGCTTTTCCGGGTTGGTCCGGATGATCATGTGTTGGTGGCGGTGGTGCACCATATCGCGGCCGATGGCTGGTCGATCACCCCACTGGTGACCGATCTCGGGGAGGCGTATCGGGCGCGACAGCAGGACCGTATCCCGGACTGGGTGCCGTTGCCGGTGCAGTATGTCGACTACACGCTGTGGCAGCGGGACCAATTCGGTGATCTCGACGATCGTGACAGTCTGATTACCGAGCAGCTGGCCTATTGGGAGCAGGCTTTGGCCGGGATGCCCGAGCGGCTGGCCTTGCCCACCGACCGGCCCTACCCGCGGATCGCCGATCAGCGCGGCGCCAGCGTGTCCCTGGAGTGGCCGACTGGGTTGCAGCGGCGGGTAGCTCGGCTGGCTCGCGAGCACAATGCGACCAGTTTTATGGTGGTGCAGGCGGCCCTGGCGGTGTTGTTGGGCAAGCTCGGCGCCAGTAACGATGTGGCCGTGGGCTTCCCGATCGCGGGACGGCGTGACCCGGCGCTGGATGGCCTGGTGGGCTTTTTCGTCAACACGTTGGTGTTACGTGTGGATCTGGCCGGTGATCCCAGTGTGGCGGAGTTGCTCGCCCAGGTGCGCCGGCGCAGCCTGGCCGCTTATGAGCATCAGGACGTGCCGTTTGAGGTGCTCGTGGAGCGGCTCAACCCCGCCCGAAGCCTGGCTCATCATCCGCTGGTGCAGGTGATGCTGGCCTGGCAGTCCAACGACTCGGCTACCAGGTTGGCGTTTGGTGATCTGGAGGTGTCCCAGTTGCCGGTGGACACCCACACCGCCCGAACCGATCTGTCGTTGTCGTTGGCCGAGCGCTGGACCGATGACGGTGAGCCCGCCGGTATTGCCGGGGCGGTCGAATTTCGCACCGATGTCTTCGACGCGGCCAGCATCCGGTCACTCATCGAGCGGCTGCGGCATGTGCTGGAGGTGATGACCGCTGACTCGACCCGTCGGTTGTCGTCGGTGGATGTGCTCGATGCCGGTGAGCGCGCCCGCCTGGATGCTTGGGGCAATCGGGCGGTGTTGACCGCGCCGAAGAGTACGCCGATGTCAGTTCCGGGGTTGTTTGCCGATCGCGTGGTTGGGGCTCCGGGGGCGGTGGCGGTGAGCTTCGAGGGCCGCACCCTGACCTATCGAGAACTCGATGAGGCGGCAAACCGGTTGGCGCAGTTG
>NZ_MBEM01000133.1:0-10725 GCF_001954045.1 Mycobacterium sp. SP-6446
GGTTGACCGCCTCGTCGAGCTGGCCGGCGATCTCGTCGTAGCTGACGAACCGCGCGGTCATCAGGGCACCGGCGAAGGTCATTTGCAAGGTGGATTTCACCGCGCGCGGCCAGCCCGGGCCCAGCGCGGCCCCGATCCGTCTGGATACCTCTTCGCCGATCTGTTCGCGCAGCGGCTTGACCGCCGGATCGTCGGCCATCAGGGCCGCCCCGCATGCGATGGTCAACTCCGGCTCGTCGGCGACGACCATCGCCATGTCCCGCATCGTCGCGCTGACCCGGGTTTTGGTGGTGTCGTTGTGGGTATGCAGCGGAAGTTCCCGCAGGAAGCGCAGATACACGGCCGCCACCAACGCGCTTTTCGACGGGAAGTAGGTGTAGGCGCTGGCGGGCGATACGCCGGCCCGGCTGGCGACGGCACGCATGGTCAGGGTGGCGTAGGAGGATTCACGCAATTCCGCTAGACCGGCGTCGAGAACTTTGCGGATCGTCTGCCCGGGCCGGCGATCAGACCGGCGGGATGTGCGTGCCCCGGCACGGACCGGAGGAGCAACTTCTCTAGACACCCGTCCAGTGTAGGGAACAAAAGGTAGCGCCGACAATTCCGAGCGCGGGCGACGCCGATCCGCCTATTGCGGCGAATACGGGCTCCTTTCGCAGCTTGGTTGACCTTGCCCGTTGGCGGTGAAGCCGCTACCCTCGGGCACCAAATACAGACATCTGTCCAGAAATTTATCGGGGGGCCGCCATGACCGATAGTTGTGTTCTCGTCACGGGGGCATTCGGCCTGGTCGGCTCGGCGGTGGTGGCCGAGCTCGCCAGCCAGGGCGGCCGGGTTGTCGCGACGGACCTCGACGTCCCCGCGAATCGCAAACGCGCCGACGCGTTCACCGCCCGCCCCGGGGTGGACGTACGGTGGGCCGACCTGACGTCGGCGACGGACGTGGACGCCCTGCTCGCCGCCGTAACGCCTACGGCCATCGTTCATTTGGCCGCCATCATTCCGCCGTTCTGCTATGCGCGCCCCGGCCTGGCACACGCGGTCAACGTGAACGCCACCGCGAGCCTGGTCCGGGCGGCCTCGGTGATGCCGACCCCGCCGCGCTTCGTGCAAGCGTCCAGCGTCGCGGTCTACGGCGCCCGCAATCCACACCGCACAAATGAGTTGTTGACGGCGTCGACACCACTGCAACCCAGCGACCTCTACGGCGCGCACAAGGTCCTGGCGGAGGAGTGTGTGACCAATTCGGCGCTGGAGTGGGTGGTGCTGCGCCTCGGCGGGGTGCTCCTGGCCGAACCGCAGTGGGCACTCGACCGCGATCTGATCTTCTTCGAAGCGGTACTGCCTTCCGACGGGCGCATCCAAACCGTCGACGCGCGCGACGTCGCCCGCGCGTTCACCGCGGCCACCGTCACCGAGCACGTCCGCGAAGTATTTCTCATCGGCGGCGACGACACCCACCGCGTCACGCAGGCCGACGTGACCACCGAGGCCGTCGCGGCAATGGGCTTGCGGGGCGGGTTGCCGGCGGGACGGCCCGGCAATCCCGACGACGACCGGGCCTGGTTCGCCACCGACTGGATGGACACCGAGCACGCGCAGAATGTGCTTGGTTACCAACGTCATTCGCTGCCCGCGATGTGCGCCGAGATCCGCGCCAGGGTCGGGTGGCGCCGCTGGCTGCTGAGGCCGCTCGCACCCGTGCTGCGCTGGTATCTCAGACGGCGGTCGCCGTATCGCGGGTTCCCCGGCCACCACGCGGACCCGTGGGGAGCGATCGAGAAGCGCTGGGGCGACCCACGTCCGGCGCCGCGTATCGACGCGGAGGTACCGGCGGTGCGGCGGTAGGCCACCCGCCCGCTTAAGGTGGCGCCTGTGACCGGGGAGGACCGACACCGCTGGGATCTGCGGTACACCAGTCGGGGCCCGGCCGACGCCGGCGACCTCGGCGCGCCCGGCGTGTTCGCCGGCTATGCGGAGGAATTCCCGACCGCGGGCCGGGCCCTCGATGTGGCATGCGGCCAGGGGCTCGGCGCGGTCTGGCTGGCCTGCCGAGGGTTGACCGTCTGGGGTCTGGACGTCTCTCCGGTGGCCATCACCCAGGCGCGGGATCTGGCCGAGCGCAGCGGCGTCGCTGATCGGTGCCGGTTCGATGTCGTCGATCTCGACGACGGTCTGCCGGACGGCCCGCCCGTCGACGTCGTTCTCTGCCACAAATTCCGCGACCGCCGCCTGGACGCGGCGATCATCGGGCGGCTTGCGCCCGGCGGATTACTCGCGATTGCGGTGCTCAGCGAGGTCGGGGCCGAGCCCGGGCCGTTCCGTGCGGAGGCCGGCGAGCTGCCCGCGGTGTTCGCCGCACTTAACGTGGTGGCCGCCGGCGAAGGGGAGGGCTGCGCCTGGCTGCTGGCACGCGCTTAACGACTCAGGCTTCCAGCCTGGCCCGCACCACGGCCATCCGCTCTTCGAGCTCCACCTCGTCGATGATGCCGCGCGCCACGAGGGAGTGTGCCAGCGCAACCAGCCGATTCTCGGGGTAGGGCAGATTCGAGTAGACGGTTGCCGACAGCGCGTCCTCTTCGTCACGTCGATCGACGAAGTTGAGTATTTCTGGGCCGCAAGCACTTTGATCGAGTGCATCGCACATTCCGTCGAGGCTCGTCTGCCACGGCGGCACCGGGTTATCGACGCCATGCTTGGCGGCCATGCGGCTCCAGACCTGGTTGCGTTCAACAATTTTGGACAACGGTGCGATCGAATTACTCATCTGTCGCTAGTCCACGGGATGGATGGCCGGTCGGGTCTGGGTGATGACGTTGGAGGTCACCCCCGCTTTGGGCAACGCGACACCGATCAGGCAATCGCGGGTGACGATTTCGGCGAGCTGGTCTTCGGTCCAGCCCTCGGTTCCTTCAGGACGGACGGGCAGCACCATGAACCGGTGCTTTTGGTTGGAATCCTCCACGCGAATCTCCACCTCTTCCGGGAGGTACAGCCCGAACTCCGCCAGCACCTGCCGCGGCCAGCGCACGATGCGGCGGCGGAAGTTGGGCGTGCGGTACCACTCGGGTGAATTGCCAAGAATGGGGCGCGGATAGCAGGAACACAACGTGCACACGATGACATGGTGCAGGGTGGGCGTGTCTTCGAGCACGTGAAAGGCCGTGAAGTCACTCGGTGTTCCGAAACCCGTCGGTTGCAGCCAGTCGACACCGACTTCCTTACTGGCCGCAAGCGGATCGGAGAGGGCCAGCTTCTTGAAGTCAGGATCGAGCCATGCCCGGGCCACCAGGTGAGCGGCGGGCGTCGGGCCGATCTGCTCGGCGAATTCGGTGAAGCGGCGATGATCCTCAGCGGTGAAAATCCCCTTCTCGATACATAATTCGCGCAGGGCGATCTCGAGCACTTCGAAGTCGGTGATCTCATCCACCATCGGTGCGGCGGTACGGTCGTGGTCGTGGTCGTCGTCGTGTGCGGTCACGCTGAGGTCCTTTCGCCCGCCGCTTCGAGCCACCGCTCGGGGATTTCCGTCTGCACCGTGTCAGTGTCCGGCCCGGTATAGCCGTGCCACAGCTCGGCGAGGTTGAACCGAACGATGTAGAACCATTCCGGCTTCTGGTCGGGCCCGTCCCAGGTTTCATCCTCGGCGGCGGGGCTTTCGTACGAGACGACCGCGATCTCGCCCTTGGCGCCACGCACATACTCCTGGGTGCGGGTATAGAACAGGACGGGCAGCTCCCGAACGACGACCTTGTCGCCGACCCGGAACTTCGGGTCGCCCGCTTGTCCCGCGTACACCTGCGGGTCGCCCTTGCCGGCCGCGTGCCTGTGGTGACGGTTGCGGTCGACGCTCGACGGATCGCCTTCGAACTTCGGCTTGGCCTCTATGGGCTTGCCCTGCAGGCCGCCTTGATATCGCGCCTTCACCTCGGCCATCCGTTCGGCCAACTCGGACAGGCCGATGTGATGCTTCTCGACAAGGATGCGCGCGACGGCCAGCAGCCAGCGCCCGTAATAGGGCAGTCCGAGATAGATCGTGCGACCCAGGTCGACGTTGCCCATCCGGCGGCGTTCCTCCGACAGCCAGATTCCGCGCCAGCCGAGAACCTCGCACATGACGTAGGTGTTCTCTTCCCACGCCTCGTATTGCTTGTTCTCCCACCGGATCGGGGCATCCGGTTCGCCGCCGACGTCGTGCGGGGTCTTGGTGTACGCGGCGAACCGTTCGTGGTCGATCAGGTCGGGTGTGGGTGCGTCGGGAAGTTCTGGGTAAGAGGATTTGAGCCGGGCAACCAGGTCGAGACGGGCTATCCGGTCCGACGGAGTCGTCATGGCCTACAGCTCACTCCTAGCGGCGAGATCGCGCAACCACTAAGCGAATCCCGTGTCCGGTAATGTCACGAAGATGGAGCGGCGCGAGCTCGAAGCGGTCATTTACGAACGCGAACCGCCGATTGCCCGGATCATTCTGAATCGGGCCGAAAAAGCCAACACCAAAGACGCGGTGCTGGTCACCGAAGTCGACAGTTGCCTACACGAGGCCGACCGCGACAAGGAGATCAAGGTCGTCATCCTCAAGGCCAACGGCAAGGGCTTCTGCGGCGGTCATGTGGCTCGCTGGGGTCCGGACGAGAACCCGTACCCGGATTTCGGGGATACGTTCGAGGACCTCTATAAGGGCACCGCGGACCTGTTCCTGTGGCCGACGCTGTATTTGTGGGAATTCCCCAAGCCGACCATCTCGCAGATCCACGGTTATTGCATGGGCGGCGGGATTTACCTCGGGCTGCTGACCGATTTCTGCGTGGCGTCCGAGGACGCGTATTTCCAGATGCCGCTGGCCCAAAGCCTCGGAGAACCCGGCGGCCACACCATGATCGAGCCCTGGTTGATGATGAACTGGCACCGGACCATGGACTGGTTGTTGCTGGCGCCGACGCTGTCCGCGCAGCAGGCCCTGGATTGGGGCCTGCTCAACAAGGTGGTGCCGCGCGAAGATCTCGAGGCCACCGTCGAGGAGATGGCGCGCAAGATCGCTCAAATCCCATTGACCACGCTGATGGCGGTGAAGAGCAACGTCAAGCGGGCCTGGGAGCTGATGGGCATGCGGGTGCACCTGCAGGTCAGCCACATCCTGACCAACATGGTCGGCGCGGCGTCCGATGTTCAGGCGCGGCGGGCCGAGCTCATGCAATCGGGCATGAAGCCGCGCGAATTCGTGGGCCGCGGCGAAACGGACTCGGGGGACTAGCCCCGCGAACGTGACGCTGCAGTCACGTTCGAGGCCGAGCGTGACGCTGCAGTCACGTTGGAGCCGGGCGCCGGGGGTTAGCGGCTCATCTCGCCGGCGATCTTGCGGCCCGCGGCGTGGCGCGCCGCGACGTAACCGAACACCATCGTGTTGGCGATGCTCGCACCGGCGCCCGGATACGTCCGGCCCATCACCGTCGCGGTGGTATTGCCGGTCGCGTACAGGCCCTCGATCACCCGGTCCCGCTCGTCGAGGACCTGCGCGTATTCGTTGGTAATCACGCCCCCGCACGTCCCGACGTCCGCCGGCAACACCCTGGTCGCGTAGTACGGCGCGCGGTCGAGCGGCCCGACGGCCGCGTTCGGTCGATAGCCGGGATCGCCCAGGCAGTCGTTGTAGGCCGATTGCCCCCGACCGAAGTCGGGGTCGAGGCCCTTGGCGGCGAACTGGTTGAACCGCGCGACGGTGCGTGCCAGTTCGTCTGCGGGAACGTCGATTTCACGGGCCAGGTCGCCGATGGTCTCGGCCCGCTTCACCGCGCCGCCCTCGATCAGCTCGGGGGGCAACTGCCGGTTGCGTTTGAGGGGATTGCCGCTGGTGACGTATCGGCGAACATAACCCTCGTCGAAGATCATCCAGCACGGCACCGCCTTGTTGGCATACATCGCCTTGCCGACCTCGACGTAGGAGTTGGACTCGTTGCAGAACCGGCGGCCCGTCGAGTCGACGTAAATGGCCCCGGGCCGCTGCCGCCCCGATCCGAGTGACGCGGCGACGGCGCCACCGTTAGCGATGAAAACCGAAGGCAGCCACCATGCTTCGTCGAGAAGATCGGTTTTGGCGCCCAGGCGCATCGCCGTCTGCAGCACCTCGCCGGTGTCCCCGGCGTTGGCGATCGACCACTGCGCCTCGTTCGGCTGGTCTCCGCTGTATTTGCGCCGCATCTCCTTGTTGTGGCCAAAGCCGCCGGCGGCCAGCAGCACACCCTTGCGCGCCTCGATGTTCAGCGTCTCGCCGTCGTGGCGGACGCGGGCGCCGACGACCCGGCCGTCTTCGACGATGAGGTCCTCCAGCGCGGCATCGGTCCACAACGGAGGCTCGCCGTCACCAAGATCGATCAGTGCCTTCAACATCTGGGCGATCAGCGAGGCGCCGTTGGTCAGGATCTGGCGCCGGCGCATCCGCGCCGACACGGTACGCAGGAACACCCTCGTCGCCACCGCGAATGCGCGCGGCGAACGGTTGAAATACTGAACCGAGCGCAGCTCGTTGGTCAGCACCACATACCCGTAGTTCTTGGCCAGCGGCGGCTGCACCTTGTCGTGCCAGCTGCCGAGCTCGGCGGCGTCGAAGGGAACTCCTTCGACCGCGCGGCCGGACTCGTTGCCGCCCTTATGGTTTGGGTAGTAGTCGCTCCAGCCCGTGCATCGAATCAGCCGAACCCCTCTGCGAACAAGAAAATTGATCATCTCGAAGCCGGCGGTGAGAAAGACTTCGCGACGTGCGGGCGAGGACGCGGCGCCGATGTCGCCGACCACGTCGGCCAGATAAGCCAACCCGGCCTCGTGCGAATCGGCGATTCCGTCGGCCCGCATCAACGGGTTGTTCGGCATCCACACGATGCCGCCCGAAAGCCCGGTCGAACCGCCGACCAGGCCCTGCTTCTCGACGATCAGCGGCTCCAGCCCGCTGTCGAGCGCGGCCAGTCCGGCGACCATGCCCCCGCCGCCGCTTCCGGCGATCAGCAGGTCGACGGAACGGTCCCAGCGGGTCGTCATCGTGCCTCCGCGGCGGTGCTAGAGCCAAAGCCGAGGTCGGCGACCGGAACGTCAATGGTGGTGTTGGTCTTCTGAATCGCGGGCACCAGCGATTCGTACGGCAGGCCGGCGAGGAAGCCGTCGACGACGCGTTCGAAGTTGGAGATCAGTCCCTCGATCCGATTCGACAGCCGCATGTATTCGAATCCCTTGGAGTGCAGCCCTTTTTGCTGACGCGGCAGGTTCGAGAAGTCCTGGGCGGGGATGGGTGGCCAGCGCGGGTCGTCGGGCGCCATCGGTTCGGGTGGTGTCGGCTTGCCCGCGGACTGGTCCGCGGGCAAACGGGTCAACGACCAGATCTCGAACAGCGTTTCCTCGGGGCCCAGCGGGCGGATCCGGTAGGACGAGGCGCTGCTGTAGGTGGGCAGGATGAAGTGGTGCGGGAAGCAGAAGCCGATCGCGTCGGTGATCCCGCGGCGGATCAGATCGTTGAGGTCCGGCATGTCGCTGCCGCGGGCCCGGTGCCAGCCGACCACGGCGTCGTTGAGGGCGCTGCGCCAGGCGGTCATCGCCTCGGCCGGGTCGGACGGAAGCGCGATGGTCTGCAGCCCCTCGGCGATGCGGATGTCGTTCTCGTGGGTCATGCCGCCCATGCCGTCGCCGAGGGTGCGCATGAAGTACAGGCTGCTGGCGACGACGGGATGCACCGCCTCGGACGGGCTGCCCGTCTGCGCCGAGGGCAGCAGCTGCGGGTGTGTCTGCGGGACGTGGTAGCCCTCCATGAACGCCGCCGTCGCGAGCTTCCAGTTCACCGGTAGTCGACACGATTGCCACCACTCGACGCGCAGCGATTCCACCTTCCAGGCGTCATAGATCGAGGCGAACGGCTCCATGCAGTCCCGCAACGGGGGCGCGCCGTCGTCGAGGTTGATCCATGCGCAGCCACCCCAAAGCTCGCACCGGACGGAGACGAGTTGCAGGTCGTGCGGACACAGGTTCTCCTCGGCGAACTCCTCCGGCCGCAACACGAACGTGTTGCGACCGTCGATGCCCCAGCACCAGCCGTGGAACGGGCAGACGAAGGTACGCCGATTTCCGTTGCCCTCCACCAGCTTTACCCCGCGGTGACGGCACGCGTTGTGGTACGCGCGGACGTTCTGGGCATCGACTCGCACCACGATGATCGACTCGTCGAGGATCTCGTACTCCACGAAGTCGCCGGGCTTGGGAATTTCCTCGAGCCGGCAGGCCATCTGCCACACGCGCGGCCAGAACATCTCCTTCTCCAGCGCATAGAACTCCGGATCGTAGTAGCGCTGCTTGGGAATCCGGTCGACCGTCTCCACCGCCCACGGCACCGGCAGCGGCGTCCAGTGCACATCGGTGCTCACCATTTTCGTTCCCTCGTTCATAGGATCCGCGATGCCCTGCCGTGCCAATAGCGTTCACGGATACGCTTCTTGTAGAGCTTTCCGTTCGGGTCCCGGGGCAATTCGTGCTCGAATTCGACGGTGCGCGGGCACTTGTAGCCGGCCAGGTGTGCCCGGCAGTATTCGATGAGCTCCGCCTCGAGATCGGGCCCGGGCGTGACGCCTTCGGCCGGTTGTACGACAGCCTTGACCTCTTCGCCGAACTCGTCGTTGGGAACGCCGAAAACCGCCGCATCGACCAGTTTCGGATGCATCACCAGGACGTTCTCGGCCTCCTGCGGGTAGATGTTCACCCCACCGGAGACGATCATGAACGTCGATCGGTCGGTCAGGTACATGTACCCGTCCTCGTCGACGTAGCCCATGTCGCCCAGCGACCGCCAGCCGCGGTCGTTGGACACCGACGCGGTCTTTGCGGGATCCTTGAAGTACTCGAAATCGGGCCCACCTTCGAAGTAAAGCTCTCCAGCCTGCCCGGTGGGAAGCTCCCGTCCGTCCTCGTCGAGGACGTGCACCGGCGCCATCGGTATGCCCACCGAACCGGGATGGGCCAGCCACTCCTCGGGACCGATCGTGGTACCCGCGAATCCCTCAGTGCCCCCGTAGTATTCGTGGATGATGGGCCCGAACCACTTCATCATCTGATGCTTGACGTCGACCGGGCAGGGGGCGGCCGCGTGGATGACGCACCGCAGGCTGGAGACGTCGTATTTGTCGCGGACGGCCCTGGGCAGCTTGAGCATCCGGACGAACATCGTCGGCACGAACTGCGCGTGGGTGACGCCGTGCGTCTCGATCAGTCGCAAAACGGTCTCGGCGTCGAATTTCGCCATGACGATCGCCGCGGCGCCCACCCGATGGACCGCCATGGTGTAGTTCACCCCGGCAGCGTGGTAGAGCGGCGCGGGGGAGAGGTACACGCTCGATCGGTCCATCCCGTACTTGTGGGTGAGCGCCAGCTCCAGCACCGACTGGGCCCACGAGCCGTTGCCGTCGCCCGGAAGCGGGCGGCGAACGGCCTTGGGACGTCCCGTGGTGCCCGACGAGTAGAGCATCTCCGAGCCGTCCGCCGTCGGCGGCGGATCACCGGCCGCGGCCAGCGCGTCCTCATAGGCCCGCCAGCCCGGCGGCGCGGCACCCCCGACGACCAGGTGGACGTCGACCGCCGCGTTGACGTCGCGGACGTGAGCCGCGAGGTCGCCCATCGAGGCATCGACAAAGACCGCCTTGGCGTCAGAGTCGTCGATGACGTAGCAGACTTCTTCGGCGGTGAAGTGCGTGTTGACCGGGGTGTAGTAGAGCCCGGAAAGCTGGCAGCCCCAGGTGATTTCGAAGAACTCGGGCCGGTTCGGCAGCACCAGGGCCACCCCGTCGCCGCGACGCAGCCCGGCGCCGTGCAGCATCGCGGCGACCCGGAGGCTGCGGGCGTGCAGCTCGCCGAACGCGATCGTGGGGCCGCCGGCCATGATCAAGGCCGGCGCCTCGGCGGCAGCGATCGCGTGGTCGGCGATGTTCACCAGCGGACCTCGAACGGTTTACGTGGTCGCGGCGCCGTCGGTCGACGCGGCCGCCGCGGCCTGGCGCCGGGCCTGCTCGGACGGCAGCACCTTGTCCTTGAACACCTGCTGTATCAGCTCCTGCACATCCTTGCTTATCGACGCCAACGCGACGAGGTCGTTGGAGCTCTGCCAGTGCACCCGCATGCCCATCAGCTCCCAGGCCCGCTTGAGGTTGGCCTTGGTCGCCAGCAGCGTCGTCAGCGGCGCCTGGGCGATGTGGCGGGCGATGGCGTCGGCGCGCGCTTCCAGTTGGTCGTTCGGCACCACCTCGTTGACCAGGCCGACCTCCAGCGCCTTCTTGGCGTCGATGACCTCGGCGAGGTACAGGTAATAGGCCGCCCGGCGCCAGTTCATGAAGACCCACGGCTCGATCGAGCATTCGCCCGACGGCATGCCGAAGCCCTGCAGCGGCGGGTAGGAGAAGTAGGCGTCCTCGGCGGCGATGACGATGTCGGTGGTCAGCCCGTAGTGGGTGCCGCCGCCGACGCAGTAGCCGTGGACGGCCGCGATGGTCGGCTTGGAGAACTCCCACAGGTTCAGGATGGGCTTGACGAACAGGTCGGTCTGCGGCTTCCACGGCGTGCCCATGTGTTTGGCGCCCTCGACGAACTCCGGGTAGTCGACCGCGTTGTTGCCGATGGCGTGCCCCGAGCAGAAGCCCTTGCCGTTGGCCTTGAGGATCAGCACCTTGATGTCGTAGTCGCGGTCGGCGTCCAGCAGTGCCGCGT
>NZ_MBEM01000134.1:0-4873 GCF_001954045.1 Mycobacterium sp. SP-6446
ACCCCAACCGCCGCCGTGCGGCGCGGCGTAACCGCTATAGGCGCCGCCGTGCGGCGTGTAGTTACCGCCCCAACCACCGCCGTGCGGCGTGTAGTTACCGCCCCAGCCACCGCCGTGCGGCGCGCCATACCCGCTGTAGGCGCCACCCCTGAATCGCATCGGGCTGGCGGGCGGTGCGGGCGCCGGGTGAGCGGGCGCCGGCCGAGCAGGCGCGGTGGGAGCCATGCGCGGCGGCGCGACGCGGGCGGGCCCGCTCGGCACGCGAGCGGGCGCGGCAGACGCCGCACCAGCGGGCGCCGCTGAGGCGACGCGTTCAGGAACGACAGGCGTGGCCGGCAAACGAGCAGGTGTGGCGGCCCCGGCCGGCACACGAGCGGGCCCGGCCGGCACACGAGCGGGCGCGGCGGGGACCATGTGCGCCGGCGCTCCGGCGGCCGCACGGCCACCCGCGACCTGCATCGCATTGATCGCGTCGGTGTCCGCGTAAGCGTTGGCGCTGGCCCCCAGGGTCTGGACGAACTGTTCGTGGATCACGCCGGCCTGCGCGCCGATTGCCTGATACATCTGGCCGTAGCCGGCGAAGCGTGCCGCTGTCATCGCGGACACCGCGTCGGCCGAGGCGGGCACCACTCCGGTGGTCGGGAATGCCGCGGCCGCGTTGGCCGCGCTGACGGCCGCGCCAATCGCCTGTAGCCGGCCGGCGGCAGCGCTGAGCTGCTCCGGCAGTGTGATCACAAACGACATGGGGATTTCTCCTTCTGGCGGGAATCGGTGGTGCTTTCTGCGGACGAACTGGGGACACTTTTTCATAAAACTGGAATTAATGTCTAGTTCTATGTCAAAAATTCTTTTTTCAGATCTTGACGTCCCAGCTCAGGACGGTTTGACCGGCTTTCGGCACCCGGTTACGCTTGTCGGATGCCACGGACAAACGCGGACGGCTGGGGGTTGAGGCGCCTTCTCGAGGCGACCCTGAACCGCGACATCACGGTCGAGCAGCTGCGCGACGCCTGCGGCGTCACCAAGGGCCGGTGGTACGGCGAGGCGGGCCGGGCAAACGCCGACGACTTCCCGGACGCCGAGGAGGCCAGGCGCGCGGCCCACGCGTTCGGACTCAGCGCCACCTGGCTGCAGGTCGAACTCGGCCTCATCACGCTCGCGGACGTGCGCGAGGCCCTGGCCGACCCGAGCTCCGTGGGCCCGTTCCAGGACACCACTCGACGCCGGGTGTTGCAGTTTCCGACGCCGGACGCTCCCCGCGAGTAGCTAGCGGGCCGCCGCTAGCCGCCGACCGGGGAATGCGCCATTACGGTCGGCTTGAATCCGTATCGGGGCGGCGCAAAGTGGGCCATACCCCGCCCTCCGCCGGCGCCCACGACGGGCAGCCCGCCCAACGTGTTCGTGGCCGGTTCGGCCGCAGCGGCGGCTCCGAGCCCGTTGAGGCCCACCGTGACGGGGCTCGCCACCGGGCCCGCGCCGGCCCAGGATGCCGGAACCGACAATCCCCCGATCGATGCGGCCTTGCCCACCGCTCCCGCGGCACCGCTCACAGCGCCCGAAACGGCGCGCGGCAATACCTCGACGGCCTTCGCGGCGCCCTCCGCCGCCTTCGCGGCCTGGGGCATCATGGCCTGGGCGAGGCCCTGGATGTCTTTGAACGCGGTGGTGAAAAGCCTTGTGGGAGAAATCAATCGGATAAACGTGTCGAAGGGCGTGCTGGCATCCAGCGTCGCCGATCCGGTCAAGCCCTCCAGCACATCACCGAGTACGCCGCCGACGACGATCCCATCGCCATTAGGAGTCGGGGTGATGTCGAGAAGCGACGTCGGTGCGCTCGTCAACCCGGCGAGCCCCCGTAGCGCGGTGGGAATCGTCTGCTCCGCGCCGGTGGCGCCCGCGGCCGCTTGGGCGACCGCGGCGGCCTGGCTGGCCGGCCCGGCCGGGTTGGTCGTGGGCGCCGCGGGGTTGAACGGCGGCAACGTCGACGCAGCCGCCGACGCGCCGGCATAGCCGTACATCGCGGCCGCATCCTGAGCCCACATCTCGGCGTAGTGCGCCTCGGTGGCCGCGATCGCCGCGGTGTTCTGGCCGAGGAAGTTGGTCGCGAGCAAGGCCATCAACAGCGCCCGGTTGGCCGCGATCACCGGCGGAGGCACCGTTTCGGCGAACGCCGTCTCGTAAGCGGCGGCCGCCGAAACCGCCTGGGCCCCGGCCTGTTCCGCCTGTCCAGCGGTGTCGTTCAGCCACGCGACGTGGGTCACGGCTGCGGCGACCATGGACGCCGCGGCCGGACCGTGCCACGGTCCGTCGGTCAGGCCGACGATCAGCGACCCGTAGGAGGACGCGGTGGCCTGCAGCTCGGTGGCGAGTCCGTCCCAGGCCGCCGCGGCGGCCAGCAGTGGCGCGGAGCCCGGCCCGGAATACATCAGCGCCGAGTTGATCTCCGGCGGCAACTGTGCGAAATCCAACATGAGTTCCCCTCGGTCAGGCGACCGTGGCGGTGTTGGCCGCCTCGGTCGCCGCATACGAACCTGCGCTGATGCCCAGCGTGGTCGCCAACTGCTCGCGCAGCGTCGCGGCCTGGGCGCTGATCTCCTGATAGAGCCGTCCATGCAAAGCGAACTGCGCGGCGGTCAGCATCGACACCACATCCGCCGCGGCGGGAGACACCCCGATGGTCGGGGCTGCCGCGGCCGCATTTCCGGCCCGCACCGCGGCGTTGATCGTGTGCAGATCCGCGGCGGCCGCGGCAATTACGTCGGGATGGGCGACGACAAATGACATGCTTTCTCCTCAAAAACGCGTCAGTTCAACGGCTTTCAAGACGCTAGGTCAGCGATGTCCGGATAGGACAGTTCCACCGGGGCCAATTCATTGCGGAGTCGATGACTGTTCACTTAGCTGCTTGAATGTGCTGCAACTTTGGGTTCTTATATGAAACATGTTGTGAACCAATATGATTGGAGTTACATATGAATTTTTACGCAGTTACCACCGTACGGGCTATCCTTTGCCCCGATCGCTTGCGCTAGTGTCCACACATGTCGATCGCACGAAGCGCCCCGAGGTTTGTTCGCCGGTCCATTGCCGTGGCCGCCGCCGGATTGGCCGTTGCCACCCTGCCGGCGTGCGACAAGCACAATTCCGCGCCCGCACCGGGCGCAAATCCGCGTCAGGTAACCGTTTTGGGATCGGGGCAAGTCCAAGGCGTCCCGGACACCCTGACCGCCGACGTCGGCATCGATTTCACCGCGGCCGACGTCACCGCCGCGATGAACCAGACCAACGACCGTCAGCAGGCGGTCATCAACGCGCTGGTCGGCGCCGGACTCGACCGCAAGGACATCAGCACCACGACGGTCACTCTGGAGCCCCAATACAGCGGTGGCACCGCGACCATCACCGGCTACCGCGCCACCAACGCGATCCGGGTCAAGATCCACCCGACCGACGCCGCGTCGCGGATGCTCGCGTTGATCGTGAACACCGGCGGCGACGCGACCCGGATCAGCTCGGTGAGTTACTCCATCGCCGACGACTCGCAACTGGTAAAGGACGCTCGCGCACGGGCTTTCAACGATGCCAAGAACCGCGCCGACCAGTACGCGCAATTGTCGGGGCTGCGCCTGGGCAGGGTGCTGTCCATCTCGGAGGCGGCGGGCGGCGCACCCACGCCCGGCGGACCGCCGGCGCCGCCTCGCAGCATGGCCGCTGTCCCACTAGAGCCCGGCCAGCAGACCGTGAGCTTCTCGGTGACGGCGGTGTGGGAGCTCGACTAAGCCGCTACTGGTAGACGCGGGGATCCAGCGTCCCGATATACGACAGGTCGCGGTAGCGCTCGTCGTAATCCAGGCCGTAGCCCACCACGAATTCGTTGGGAATGTCGAAGCCGACGTAGGCGATGTCGACGTTGGCGTGCATCGCGTCGGGCTTACGCAGCAGCGTGCACACCCGAAGCGAGCGTGGATGCCGGGTGGTGAGGTTCCGCGAGAGCCAAGACAAGGTGAGACCGGAGTCGACGACGTCCTCCACGATCAGCACGTCGCGATCGTTGATGTCGCGATCCAGGTCCTTGAGGATCCGCACGACCCCCGACGACGACGTCGACGACCCGTAGGAGCTGACGGCCATGAATTCGAACTGCGTCGGCACCGGAATAGCGCGGGCCAAATCGGTGACGAAGATCACCGCGCCCTTGAGCACCGTGATCAACAGCAGATCCTGGCCGGTCTGCGCGGCGACGTCGCGGTAGTCGCTGCCGATTTGCTCGCCCAGTTCGCCGATGCGGGCCTGAATCTGCTCGGCGGTGAGCAGCACAGACTTGATATCCCCCGGATACAGGTCTACCGGCTGCGCGGGGGTGATCGCCGAGGAGATCTGGGCCACGCCCACAGCGTGCCACGCCAACGGGCGAACAACCAACGCCAGTCCCGATTTACACAGGCTCGCGTCGCAGCGTCAGGACGCCGTCGTGCCGTCCCGCGATCAACCGCTCGCCGCGCAACGGCGACCCGACGGCCACCCCGCCCTGCCCGCGCCAGGCGGTGACCAGCGTGTCCACGCCCCTGATCTGCTTGTCCGTCAACCCGGTTGCTCCGCCGCTCAACAGCCAACCGCGGATCACCCGCCGTCGCACCGGGTCGGGCAGCGCGGCGAGGGCCTGGGCGTGCAGCCCGGCGCCCGCCGTCACCCCGGGCAACGCCTGCGCGGCAAGGGCATCGATCAACTCGGTGTCCGCGCGTAACGCCGTCGCGGTGCGGGCCAGCGCCTCGGCCACCCCGCCGCCCAGCACCTCCTCCAGCAGCGGCAGCACCTCGAGGCGCAGCCGGGTTCGGGTGAAACGGCGGTCGGTGTTGTGCGGGTCCTGCCACAC
>NZ_MBEM01000135.1:0-22218 GCF_001954045.1 Mycobacterium sp. SP-6446
ATGCGTGTGGTCGCGGAGGTGCAAGCCGTTCTGCGGCAACGGGAAGCAACGTTCAAGGAACACCGGGTGGGTTCGATGCGGACCGGCGGTGCTTGTTGGGGCCGGTCGACGGGCATCGGGGCGCGGGACGGCGGGCGCTGCTTTTCCCACTCAACCGGCATCGGCGGTGGCGGGGATTCGGTTCGGGCGGAGGCCGATTGCTCGGCCAAGTCGATCGGCATCGGCGGCAGGGGATGGCCGTTGGGTTTGGGCGGGCTCGGCGGCATGGGCGGCGCCGCAGCCTGTGGCGCAGATGGTTCATTGACGTCAAAGTCCGTCTGCGCCTCGGGTTCATCCGAATCTTCCGTCCCGTCGAGGGACTGGAAGAGCCGTTCATAGTCGGCCGCCATCAGAACCTTTCGAGCTCATCTACGCGAAGAAGCACGAGAAGAGCCTAAGTCTCCCATTGGGCTGGAAGTGGCCCTTTCCCGTGCTTCGCCGCTCGTCATCGTCTTACGTGAACATGCCAGTGACGCCGGACTCGGTTTGGGCCATCGCCTGACTGGCCTCGGTGATCCGCTGTGACAGCGCCTGCAAGGAGGCATTGAGCTCAGCGGAGGTGTCGTCCCAATTCCGCTGGACTTGTTGGTAGGCCTCCGAGCCGCTACCGCCCCACGCCTCTGCCAGCTTGGCGAGTGAACTCTTGCCTTCGTCAAGAAGTCCATGGGTGGTCTGCACGGCTCCCTGAATCGAGCTCGCTCCGCCCTCGATACCGGCGAAATTCCACGACTGTTCCGACATATTGTTTTGCTCCGTTTCTCTGTGATCGCTGAAGGGGTAGGGGTTAGAAGTTCATCTGTGACGACAGCGAACTCGCTTGTTCCTCGTCGGCCGAGGAGTACTGGGCCCCGGCGCCGTGGATGTTCTGCGAGATCTCGCTGAGCGCCTTGATCTGGGCTTGGCCTGCTTCGTGGAAGCGCGCCAACGCTTGCTGGGCGGCGGCACCGGCCTGTCCGCGCCAGTGGCCGGCCAACTCGCCGCCCGTCGACTCCACCGTCGCGATGACCCTCTGGAGCTCGCCGGAGATCCGGTCGAAGTTGCCTGCCTCCGCGCTGAGGGTAGCGGCATCGGTCTTCATCTCTGCCATGCTGGACTACTTTCTCCTGTTTCCTGTCCTCGCCAAGTAATGGCAAGTCTTCCGGCCCGGGCGGCCGGGAAGTCTCTCACTGCGGGCGCTCACCAGTCGTCCTCGTGATCGAGGTCGACGTCGATGTCGTCCGGATGCGGGGCGAGCAATGTGGAAGCCGCCAGGCCTGGCCGGGAGCTCGCGCCGGATTGCGCGGCGCCGGCACCCGCCATGCCCATAGGGGCGGCGCCACCCACCGCCGACGATCCCGCGCCGGCGCCGGCGGGTGTGACCGCCGGAGCGGGCTTGTCGATCAGCTGGCTCATCACCGACGTGCGCGCGGCCGTGCCGCCCGAGCCGGGCAGCGCTTCCGAGTGCATGAGTCCCATGCCCACGCTGGGGCCCGATCCCCCCGCCAACGGGTGGTTGGACAGTGGGCTGGCACCGATCAGCCCCAGTTGTCCGCCGTTCTTGTCGCCCAGGCCACCGAGCTTGTCGCCGATCTGATGGTCACCCGGACCGCCGCCCATTCCGTTCTGGCCGGCCATCGACATCATTTGCTGCAGCGGCTGCATCAGCTGCTGCATCGGCGCGCCGAGCTGACCTATCTGACCGAGGGACGGCGTGATCGGCTGCTCGAGCGGCACGCCGACCTCCGGGACGGTCTCGGGGATCTCGTCCTCCGCCTCCGACAGCGCGCGCAACGCCCCGGGGATGGCTTCGGAGCCTAGGGCCGCGAAGTTGCCCGATGCTTCGTTCGCCACCGCCTCGCCCACCCCGGGCTGCAGGATCGGCTTCATCGGGGGAAGCGGCTCGAAAGCCGTGTTGACGAGGGTCTCCGCCTGATAGACGTCCATGACGGCCGCGGCCTGGTTCCACATGCGGACGAAATAATCCGTTTCGTTCAAGCCGATCGGCACCATGTTGATACCGAGGAAATTGGTAGCCGTAAGAACCGCGTGGGTGATGTGGTTGGTGGCGATTTCCGGCAACGAGGGCGTCATCGCCAAAGCGGTGGTGTACGCGGCCGCTTGGGCCGCGGCGCGCATCGCGCGGTCCTGGGCGTGCCCTGCCGCGGTCTGCAGCCAGGCCACCATCGGGGTTGCAGCGGCTATCGCGCGTTCGCTGCCCATGCCCGTCCAGGACGCGGTCAGGGAGACCAGCGCGGCGGACAACTCCAGGGCTTGCGTCTCGAGCGCACCGCCCAGCGCTTCCCATCCCGCGGCAGCCTGCAGCATCGGCGCCGGACCCGCGCCGGCCATCAGCCGTGCGGTGTTCAGCTCCGGCGGCATCGCGTGCCACAACATGGTTATCCAGTCCCCTTGTTTGCGAGTGCTTTTGGGCTATCTTTGGGCGCGGGCCGCGCCGGCAATGCCGGTAACGGCGGGGCTAATTGCCATTTGTTGCATTTGCGTACCTCTTCTGTACTGCCGCGCGCAATAAGCTCTTCAATTACGACAAAACAACCCAATAGACAACGCATCTCGGCTCGTTATCACGTGCGGTAGGTCCAGCTTCTTACTGGGCGCTGGGATAATCGTAACCGCGGTCTGGAGGTGCTCAGTGCACTTCTTCTGGAGGGTCGATGTAGACGGCCTGGATGACCTCTTTGCCCTCCGGTGCGACCAAAAACACCTGGCCAGGGGGCCGCCGCTTGACTTGGATATCCCGCGACGGGAAATCCTGCTTGTCCCCGGAAAGGAACAGTGTGGGCGATCCCGCGCCGTATGCGGCACCGACGAACTTGTCCATAGTCGCCTTGTACGCGGAGCTCATTTGACAGGTCACAATGATGTGCAACCCAATATCCGAGGCGGCCGGCAATAAAGGCGCCAGCGGCGCCATCGGCGGCATCCCCCCGGCGGCCGCCACGATCATGTGCCAATCATCGACAAGAAGAACAACATCGAATCCGCTCCACCATGACCGGGACCGTAGTTGCGCGGTTGTCAGGTCGGCCGGTGGCAGTCGCTTTTGCAGGTTGACCGCCAGGGCTTTGACCGCTTCGTCCAGCGTCGTGCTGTTGCGGTTGATCGCGCCGGCGTCGAGCAGGTGGCTATCGGGCACCGCGTCCAACAGCCCGGAGCGGTAGTCGGCGAGCATGAAACGCACCTGTTGCGGGCTGTTGCGGGCGCAGATGGCCCGCGCAATCGCGTGGGCGGTGCGCGTCTTGCCCGCCTTGGCCGCACCGAATATCAAGAGGTGTGGCGCCGTATACATCTGCGCATGGGCTACCGAAAGATCCGCTTCTCGCACCCCGATCGGAATCGTCCAGCGAGTGCGGTAGTCGGCGTCCGGGCCGGGCGGGTTGGGGTCGAGCTCGTGCAGGTAAATCCGCTCGGGCAGCACCCGTACCCGGGGCGCTTGCTCGGTATGTTGCGCCGCAACGTCATTCACCGCCGCGGTGATTGCCTCGACCAGGTTCTCGGCGCTGTGCACACCGTCGAACCTGGGCACACCGATCATCAGGTGGTGCTTCTCCAACGACATCGCCCGGCCCGGGCGATTCGCCGGGATCTCCCGCGTGGCCCGATCGATCTGGGTGTCGTTGACGTCGCCGAGCCGGAACTCGATCTTGGTGCCCAGGTAGTCGCGGACCCGCGACTTCAGCTCCGTCCAGCGTGGTGTGGTGATCACGGCGTGAATGCCGAACGACAACCCCTGCGCGGCCAGATCCTGCACCTGCGATTCGAGGTCGGGAAATTCGCTGACGAAGGCCGGCCAGCCGTCGATGACCAGAAAGACGTCGCCAAACGGGTCGGCCGCGACGGCTTGGTTCGGGTCTTCGCGCAGCTGGCGGTACGCCGCGATCGAACCCACCCGGTGTTCCTTGAACGTTGCTTCCCGTTGCCGCAGAACGGCTTGCACCTCCGCGACCACACGCATGACGCGGTCGGGCTCCGACCGGGTTGCGACCCCGCCGACGTGCGGCAGGTTTTCCAGATAGATAAGGCCACCACCGCCGAGATCGATGCAGTAGAACTGCACTTGTCTCGGTGAGTGGGTGGCGGCGGCCGACAGCATCATCGTCTGCAGCAGTGTCGATTTCCCGGTTTGCGGGGCGCCGCCGATGCCGATGTTGCCGCCCGCGCCCGAAACGTCCACCCCCCACGTTGCCTGCCGGTGCTGGCGCGGCTCATCCATGATCCCGAGCGCAAACCGCAGGGGTTGGCGGTCATCGCGCGCGATGAGTTCGTTGACGGGCGTCGGGTCGGTCAGCGGCGGCAACCACATTTTGTACGCCCGCGACTCGGTGGTGCTGAGTTGTTCCAGCACCACCTCGCGCAGCGCCCGCCCCTTCGATTCGACCGTCATGGCGCCACCGCCTCATCGAGGACGGGTGCCGCGGTGAATTCCTGGATCCGCACCTTTTTCGGGCCCGTCTGCGGGGCGGCCCCGTTGCTGTCGCCGTTGGTCTCGGCCCGAGCCGTCGGAACGTATGCATTGCCGGTATATAAGGTGCTGAATTTCACCGGGTCTTCCATGCCGACCCGCAGAAATCCGACGCCGCTTTCCTTGTTGGTGATGTACTGCGCCTCGGGGGTGCCGATCACCGCCTTGGACTCGTGCGAGCTGGTGGTCCGCAGCGCGATCCGGTACGTCAGGTTCGGCTCCAATTTGTCGATGCGCACGCCACCGGTTTGCAGGGACTGGGTGGCCAGCAGCAGATGCACGCGCAGCGACCGCCCCACCCGGCAGATCCTGTCGAACAAGCCGATGAAGTCCGGGTGGCTCTGCAGCAACTCCGCGAATTCGTCGACGACGACGAAAAGTGTTGGCAATGGCGCTAAGTCGGCGCCACGCTCACGGTACTTCTCGTACTCGGCCACGCCGGAGAGCGCGCCGGCCGCACCGACTTGCATGCCGGCCTGACGCAGGATCCCCTGCCGGCGGTCGAGTTCACCGGTCAGCACCTCGCCCATCCGGCTGACGAGCTCGGCCTCCTCCGCCATATTGGTAACGACGGCGGCGGTGTGCGGAAGCTTCTCCATTCCGAGAAACGTTGAGCCGCCTTTGAAGTCGGTGAGCAGGAGGTTCACCTGGTCTGGGTGATGCATCGCCACAAGCGACAAGATGAGCGTGCGTAGAAATTCGGACTTTCCCGACCCGGTAGTACCGATGAGCATGCCGTGCGGGCCGGCGCCGAATTCGGCGCCCTCCTTGATGTCCAGGTACATGACGTTGCCGGTCTTGAGTTCGTGACCGAATGGGATCTTCAGGCGATCACGGTCGGTGTCGGTGAACATTCGCCAACGGCTCGGCGCCACTTCCTCGACACTCTGGGCACCCACGAGTTGGTGCCACTCCGTCATCGCCTTCTTCTGGATGCCGGTGCCCTTCTTGTCGATCACGGTTCCGGTGATCGACCATCCGGCCAGCTTTCTCGCGATGCGGGTGGCCTGTTGGGGAGACATGGAGTCGGTGGCTGCCGTCACCTGACGAAACGACTGCCCGGGGAGCCGGTCATCGGCGGTGCCGTCGTCGGCCACCCTGATGCGGTAGTTCGAGCCGCGGTGGTTGCCCAGCGTCATCACCGTGACGCCGGCCCTGCCGTCGGGCGGGAACCCCGCCCTGCCGCCGGTCAGGTCGACGACCACGACGTACGGGCCGCCGGGAAGCGAATCAGGCGTGTGCGGGCCGCGGGCGGCCAGATCAGCCAGACCGTCCGGGCGGGTGGAGATCATGCGCAGCTGCCCGGCGCCGTCGGTCTCGGTCGGGTGCTGGACGTGCGGCAGCCACTTGAGCCAGGACCAGTCCGGATCGTCGGGATCCTCGGTGAGCACCCGGATCTGCAGCAGGTCGGGCGGATGGAACACGGCCAGGTGGCAGATCATCGCGGTCAACAACCCGGCCGCTCCCGCTGGGTCACCGCCAATCGCGATCGTCGGAAATGTGCGCAGCTGCACCAGTTTCGGGCAGTCATGGATCAGGCCATGGGTCCGCAAGAACTTGACCACCCACATGTTGGCGACCGGTTCGAGGTATGGCTGAGGCGCCGCGGCGGGGCCGGCCAGCTCGCCGCCGGCGGACGGCTTCATCAGCCGGTCCACCGCCGGCTGGTCACCGATGCCGATTCGGGTTGCCGCGTAGAAGTCGGCGTTGGCCGGGCGTGACCATTGGCGCGGCGTGCCGATGAGGGACGCCAGATCGTCGGGATGCGGTGCGTGGTAACCGAAGAACGTGACTTGGGCGCTGGCCGACGACGTCACGCGAGGACGAAGCCCGGCGAGGTAACGCAGGTATTCCTTACGGTCGGCGTTGATTTCGGGTACCTTCTTCCCGCCGCCGCCGTGGCCGGCCATCATGCCCATCGACATCATGATCATCATCAGCGGCATCATCAGCATGTACGGCGAGAGCTGCCTGGTTCCGGTGACCACCATGATCGCGATCATGCCGACCATGCAGACACCCATCACGTAGGGCAGCGCCTTCTGCACACCCGACGGCGGAATGTCCACACCGAGGTCCTCGGGCGGGCTGACGCTGATCTCGCCCGGGGTCAGCCGGGGACCGCGCGTGACGGTCGGGGTGAACTTCTTCGTTGTCATGAGGGGGCTCCGTTGGGTCCGCCCGGCATCTTTCGGGGGCTCGGGTCAGCCGGCAGCGTGTCGTGCTCCAGTAGCGCGGCCTCTTTGGACAGCACCGGACCGTCCACCAGAAGGCGAACGATCTCCCAGGGCGCCGGTTTCGGCGACGTCAGGCCCAGTGCCCCGGCGGTCTGCTGGTCCGGCAGCCCGTAGCGGACACCTTGCGGGTCGACGTAGTAGAGAGATTCACCGTATCGGGGATCCGGGGACTGCATCTGCACGTACTTTCCGCCATTTGCGTAAACGGTTGCCGCGCCCTGGATCTGCTTGATGCCTTGGCCCATCGCCGCCGGCGGTATCGGCAGATGCCGACCCGTCACCACGGCTGTCTTGGGCGCCTGCTCGCCGGTATTGCGTTCCCACGTCCAGCACAGTTCGGGCTCGTCCGGCCGGTTCACGAGCTTGATCGGTTCGTCGGGCAGGGGAGAGGGGAACTCGCGTTCCGGGATCCTGACGACCTGACTCTTGACTACCGACGGTATCGCCACCAACCCATAGGATTCGTTGGCGCGCAACGCCGAGGCGGTGTTGGCGTTCACATGCGCGACACCGTCGGGTAGCACCACAAAGAATTGCGACCCAAAGACCGTCTGAACCTGAAAGACCGACCCGATCACCAGTTCGTTGGGTAGGCCGAGAGTGTTGGGCGCACCCGCGCTGGGCACGGGCGGCAACTGCCAGGATCCGGCATCGGGCAGTGCGTTGAACATGGCCGCGGAGATGGGGGTGGGCTTGGCGGCCAACGGTATTCCCAGCGCTGAGGTGAGGGGGCGGTCGGCCAGAGCGGTGGCGTGTCGGCCCCTGGAGGTGACGATCCAGTCTTTGCCTTGGTAGGACGCCAGCAGCGCCTCGCTCGGAAGGAGCGGATTCACCGCGGAATCGATCGCCAGCGGCATCGATATCACGGACGTCTGCACCGTGGGGCTGCGGGTGTCGGCTCTACTGACGGTGTCGCACAACGCCCACACCGAAGAGGAGTCCGACGAAACGGGCGTCGCATACGGCGCACCGGGGATGCCGATCGACTGACCCTTGGGGAACTTATTGAGTTCGGAAGACTTGACGGCCTTTGGCTCGGCCGCGTTGCCCAGCACCAGGCGCGCGGAAGTGAGGTTGTAGACGGGATGTAGCTGACCCGACACCATCAGATAGAGCTGGTTCGTTGCGCGGTCGACGAACAGATTGCCGCCGCCGAGTTTGCCTTGGGGCTTGAAGTAGGCCATCGCCAGCGCGCCCACCATGATCAGCACGGAGACGACGATGCCCAGCGCGACCGACCGGCTGTAGAACTGCAGTGGGTCGTCGAACATCCGGGTGTCGCGCCGGACGACGGCATGTTCCAGGCGCCGGAGCAGAAAGCGCCAGCCGCTGACCTGAACCTTGGTGGTTAGCCGAAGACCCGCCATGTGTTACTCGATGATGTTGAGGCGTGCGTGTACGGCGGCGATCGCCTCGCTCATGTCGTCGCCGTTGATTTCGCTCAGGCGGTCCTCGTCGAGCGTTTCGAAGTCCCCGGAACGGGTCAGGCGGATGTCGCGGTATTGTTCGCCGGCCTCCACCAGCTGGCGCGCATAGCGACCGTTGCCGGCGATGTCGAGCGCGGCCTTGCCGCGCACCGTCTGCTGGCTCAGCAGCTTCGCCGCCTCCAGCAGATGTTCGGTCGCCTCCGAACTCAACGACGAGTCATTCGATGCCGCAATGACTTTCGCGATTTCCAGGATCTCCTCGGGGGAGTAGGAGTCGAATTCGATCCGGGTGGCGAAGCGCGACCGCAGGCCCTCGTTGGTTTCCAGCAGCCGATCGATGTCGGAGCTGTAGCCCGCGATGATCACCACGAGCCGGTCGCGGTCGTTTTCCATCCGTGCCAGCAAGGTGTCCAGCGCTTCTTGCCCGAACGGGTCGGTCCGGCCGTCCCGCTCCTGTACCAGCGCGTAGGCCTCGTCGATGAACAGCACCCCGCCGAGGGCGCGATCGATCGCCTTGGTGGTCTTGACCGCCGATTGGCCCTCGTATTCGGCGACAAAATCCTTGCGCGAGGTCTCGACGAGTTTCGGTTCGGGGATGACACCCAACCCGGCCAGGATGTTGGCAACCACCCGGGCGATCGTCGTCTTGCCGGTACCGGGCGGCCCGGTGAAGATCATGTGTTTGCTCGGTTGCGCGACCTTCATGCCGCGGGCGGCGCGGACCCTCGCCATTTGGGTTGCGGCCCGGTAGCGCTCGACCTGATCTTTGACCCGGGCCAGCCCAATCTGTCGCTCCAGTTCGGCTTCCGCCTCCGCGAGCAACTTGTCGCGGCCCGAGGTATCGGCCACCACGGTCTCGGCGTCCCACGGGTCCGTGCGGGCCGAGATTTGTTCGGCGCTGGTCGTGGCGAGGCGATAGGACGAATCTTTGAGCGCGGCAGCAACTTTGGGTTCCGGATGGGTGGTCTGCAGCCATTCCAGCAGCGCTACCGCGGCTTCTTCGTTTCCCTGGCCGCGGCGCGTCATCGCCAGGTACCAGGCGATGGCTCGTGCGCATGCCTCGCCCGCCGGGGAGGCGTTCGCCTCCGTGAGTCGGCGTTCGGCTTCGGTGAACAATCCGAGGTTCGCGGCGGCGACCCCGTGCGCGACACCGGCCGCGGCGGCCAGGAACTCGTCGGGCCACCGGCTGGCGTTCCTGACTTCATCGATCACGTCGGTCCATCGCCCCGCCTCGCCGTAAATCACAGCCTTGACCCACGACAGCAGGTGCTCCGCCCCCGTGCTCGGCGTGTCCTCCACGGCCTCCATCGCATCGGCGTAATTCCCTTGCGACGCTTCACTTACGGCGAAGCCCATGGTGATCGCCAGCGGCGAGTTGGCCGGATAGGTGATGTCTCCGTACAGTCCGCCGATCGCGAGCCGGGCGCCCAGGGCGTTCATCGAGATCTGAGCGGCCCCGGCCAGCTGCCCGAACTGCGTGCGCGAATACCACGCGCGAAACAGCGTCACCCGTTCGCTGTCACCGCATCGGATGCGGCCGATCCACGCGTCGCAGGCCGACTCGTCGTAGTTGGTGATCTCGGTGAACAGTTCCAGGGCACGCGTCTCCGAGACGGGCAGCATGCCGACCGCGCTTTCGAACAGACCGGCCAGATGGTCTGTCATTTATCGGTCGCGTATCGGGTCGCAAACACGTCCGCCTGCGCCGCGGCGGCCTGCTCCGGCGTCGTCAGACCGATGCCGTTCTCCACGAAGTCACGCACCACGTCGTTGTCGCCAATCCCCATCTCGCGCATGGTTTCCGACAGGGAAGCGTCTCCCAATAGAAAGGTGTGCTGGGCGGCCAGACCCTTCTGACGGGCGAGGTCCGCAATGACGCGGATCTCGTCGGCGAGCTCGGATTCGGTCATGCTCGTCACCTTCGGCGATAACTCGACCCGCTGGGTCCTGCCGTCCATCAGCGCCGACACCGACACCGTCTCGGGCGGATTGGTCACCGTGAACAGCTCGCCGCCATCCTCGTCGACCTCTTGCTCCTCCTCGGCGGCCCCGGTCTGCGAATCGATGGCATCGAGATCGGTATCGGAGTCTTCGGGCTCGCTCGGCGCGTACTCGTGCAATGCATCGACGGCAGACGGCTCGTCGCCGTCCTCGTCGGCGACGGAGAAGTCCAGGGCGTCGGACTCTTCGACGCTGTCCGAACCGGACGCGGCCGCAGAGAAATCCAGGGCGGCGAGGTCATCGTGGTCGTTGTACTCCGGCATGGCTCCTTCTTTCTGAACTGGTAAATCCGTGGTGGCAAAAGTCAGCCGCCATTGGAGGATTCGGCGCAGTCAAACCAGGCGCCCGCCGGGAGAAACTCCAGGAGGCCGTCCAGGGTGCGCTGCAGATTTTCTTGGGTGCCCGATAAAAAGCTTCCGTATAGCTCGCCGCCGACCCGGCGGGGCAGCGATAGCAGCCTGCCGTGGGTCGACTCGAGAACACCGGCGGCGACGTCGGTTTGGGTGCATGTGCCCCCGCCGTGGCGTTGAGTTGCGGTGATCTCCACCCAGCTGTTCGGATCGTTGATGATTGCGGCGTAGGTGCGGGCCGAGGCGGGCGCGACGCCGCGCTGGGCCAGCTGGGCAGGCGTGGTGCAACCGGCTAATTCGGCTGCGAGACCCGTCAGCGGTTCGACGTCGGCGGGCGTGGCGGGGCCGAGGACGGTGGTCACCATGCCCGCCAGGCCGAGCCGCGGAGCAACCACCTGCAGCACCAACATGTCGCCGTCGCGCACGGCGATGAGGTGGCGCTCGCCCTTGCGGCACACCACAAAACGCACCATGACGCCACCGCGGTCACGCCGCCACCACCGGCACTCCAGGCTCCGGTCGGGCCTACTGAGCGTGTCGACCATCGCCGCCACCGCCTGGTGCGGTTGGCCTTGATGGTCCAGTACGCCTTGCGCGGTCAGATCTCGCTGCACCTGGTCCCAGACGACTTGGCGCAAATCCTCTTGAGGGATGTTGGGCCGGATCCCGAGCGCCGTCGGGAAATCGACCAGGTGCATTCGGTCGGCGATCACCAACATGCCGTCGACGGTCACCTCCACCCCGACGACGTTGTCGACGAGGCTCGCAGGACCGGTGGCGAGGGGACCGGACATGATCAGCGATCAGGCATCCGTCTGTTGAGGCTTCCGGTCAGATCCTCGTCGACGACCTGAGTCACCCACGCCGCAACCGCGGCGGCTTGTTCGGCCTTGCTGGCCGCTAAACCTGCCATGGGTAGTCTCCTCAACGGTTATTTGTACTCGCTATTGCCTTGACTCGTCCCGGTTTTTCCTGCACTAGTTGGGCTTAAAACGGGGAGGTTCGGCGCCCTTTCTCGCGCCGGGATTTTGCGGGCTAGCGTCGTCAGCGGACGCGGACATGCTGGCCCGAAACCTGTTGGGCATCAGTGGCTGCAACATCGATGGGTGCACGCTCGGCACCCTCCGTGCCCAGGCCCGCTCCGGCCCCCTCGACGTCATCGGCAAGCTCGGCCTCCTCGGCGGGGGCCGCGGCCCCCTGGCCCTGCTGGCCCAGCTGGGCGAGCTGCTGTATTTGTCCCATCGCCTGATTGACAAGTTGCGAATGCTGCGACAGTTGGCCCGAGAGCTTCGAGGCTTGCCCGGACATTTGAGCCAGTTGACCGACGGTGGGCATAGGAACCGCCGGCGTAGAGGGCGTTGTCTTATCCGGCGTCTCCGGCTTGGCATCCGCGAGAGTTCCACTCGCCGCACTCATTTGAGAGCCGAGAGGAGCGCGTTCGTCCTCCGAACGGTTGTCTGCTTTGGCCGGCGCCGCGATGGGCGGTGTCGCGGACAAAGCGGACATCCCGGACATGCTGTTAGAAACCGCGTCGAAGCTGCCCACCGTGGACTGTCCCGAGGTAGCCACCGTCGCCTCGGCCATCGAACCCTCTTGTACCGTTCCAGTCGCGAGGGCCTCGTATCCTTTGGCCAAGGAATCCGCTTGTTGTCCATTTTTTATCGAGTAGTTGAGTAGCGTCCCAAGGAAGCTCAGGGCCGCGGCAATCCCAAGGGCGCAAACAATCCCTGCGAAGATTTTTGCGACGGCGGGTCCTGCGGAAGGCGTGAACTGAATGATCAGCTCGACGATGTAGCACGCGATCAGCACATCCTTCAAGACGCCGAAGCCCAACCGCATATGCGTGACCCATTCGGCCTGATCCTTGACCAGATCCGCCAGCTTGTTGTCCAGCTCAGCCATCGTCGTTGCCATGGTCTGTAGCGCAGAGTCCAGGTCGGCATAGGCTTCCGACGCCGAACCCTCCCAGCTGTCGTTGTCCGGAAGGGCCGACTTCAGTTGCGCGGACAGCGTGCTGAATTGGTGCGCACCGGCCTTGAGGTCATCCCCTTCGGCAGGCGGGCCGAATCCGGTGGTCAGCTCGAGGATCTCGACGACGGTCATCGTCCAAAGGATGAGCGAGGTGCTCTTCTGAAAGTCTGATGCCTTTTTCATCCTTGCTTCGTTGCGGTCGGTCATTAGGCCGCCCGTCATACGCTCTAACTGCCAGTTGTAAAGTCGAGGACCAACCATCTTGCCGATCGTGGCCCCACCGGCCAAAGCGTCCCCACTCAAACTGGTCACACTCGACGCAAGATATTCACCGTCGCCGAAATTGGCTTGGAGGCCGCTGGGACCGCCGAACTGTTGGCCTAAGCCGGCCAAGCTGGCGAGAAGCCGGGCGGCATCGCCGAGGATACCTACAGCCATCTGCGGGTCCTTAAGCCGTTGCGCGAAAGATCATGTGCCACAACCAAGTATCCGGTCAGGATGCCTGGGCGAGCGGCGAAGTGATCGGACCCGGTCACCCGTCAAGCACCTGTTTGTTGAGGTTCTTGCCCGATTCGTCGTCAGTGCTCTGGTAAACGTTCTTGGCGGTGCGCAGCTTTTTCGCGAGTTCCGTAGAGCCTTTGCTCATGGCCTCGCCCGCGGCTTGGCGGGCCGAGGCGGCCTTGGTAAACGCAACATTGGAGGCACCGCTGGCCACACCGTGGGTCACCCACACCTGGACTTCGAGGTCGGAGGCCGCCGAGGCTGCGCTTGCCGCCTGAGTTGACGCCTTGTCCTGCGTTGTTGCCAGTGTGTCTAGGTGCTCGGGTGTGACGACTACATCGGCCATGGGTTTCTCCTAGCTTTTTGTCTCGTATGTCTTGGCTTGCAACGGTTTTGGATGCGCCTCACGGACTCAAACGATGCGCCCGGCTGGACTTGGTTGCCGTGCCCATTCGGCGCCGCCCACCGCGGCCTCGACAGGTGCACGCTCGGCGCCCGCTGCGTTCGAGCCCACCCCGGCGCCCTCGACGTCACCGGCGAGCGCGGCCTCTTCGGATGAGGCCTCCTCGGCAGGGGCCGCAGCCCCTTGGCCCTGCTGGCCCATTTGGGCAAGCTGCTGGATCTGTCCCATCGCCTGGTTGACGAGTTGCGAGTGTTGCGACAGTTGGCCTGAGAGCTTCGAGGCTTGCCCCGACATGGCCGACAGCTGCGCCAAGGTGGGCATCGTCACGGGCGGCGTGGACGGCGTTTTGTCGGGCGTCTCCGGTGTGTGGGGCGCCTCGCCCACGGCAGTTTCAGCGGCACTCATCTTTGCGCTGAGCGGCGCGCGTTCGTCCTCAGACCCAGTGGCCGCGCTGGCGGGCGCCGCAACAGCCGCGACATCAGGCAACGCCGACATCCCCGACATACTGCTCGAGATGGCCGCAAAGCTAGACACCGAGGACTGCGCCGCAGCGGCGACATTCGCCTCAGCCAGCGAACCCTCTTGCGCCGTCGCCGGGATCAGCGCTTCGTATTGGCTCGCTAAGGAATTCGCCTGTTTGGCATTGTCGAACGACCAGTAGCACAAGTTGCCAATCATGCCTGCGGCGGCAGTCATCCCAATCGCGGCGGCCGCAATTGAATAAATCTTGGCCGCGGTGGGCCCGATCGGGGCTGGCACACCAAGCATTAGGGCCACCTCGATGACGTATGCCGCGAACAGTGCATCCTTCAATATCCCTAGGCCCAGGCGCATATGGTTCACCCACTCGGCCTGATTTTCGACCAGGCGTGCGAGCTTCGAGTCCAGGTCGGCCATCGACTGCGCGACGTCCTGTAACGCTGTGTTCAGGTCGGCATAGCCCTGCGAACCCGAACCCTGCCAGCCGTCGGTCGGAAGGGCCGATTTCAGCTGCTCGGAAAGCGTGCTGAATTGTTGCGAGCCGCCTTTGAGGTCACCGCCTTCGGCTGGTGGTCCGAACCCCGCGGTGAGTTCAAGGACTTCAACGATGGTGATTGTCCAAAGAATGATGCTGAGGGCTTGGCCGTATGTTCGAGCTCCCTTGCCCGACGTGCGTCGCTCAAAGAGGGATTTCTCGCGGATGTTCATATTCTTGCCGATGTTCTTCACAATGTCCTGGGTGAACAAATTAGCCCCGAGGGCGCCCAGGTCTCCGCTGCCACTAGTCACACTTCCCGCAATAGATTCAGCGCTGAATTCACCACCGGTGAAGGGGCTTAGACCTAGGCCTGCGCCGCCCGCGCCGGCGAATTGTTGTCCGATGCCGGCCAAGCTGGCGAGACTCCTAGCGGCGACTGAAAATATCGACATTGCGTGAATCCTCCGTCTGCTGGCATTTGGCGCGCCTTCGTGAGCTGACATGGCGCTGCGTATTAACCGCCCGTTTAGCGTAACGCCCCCCGAGGAGGGGTCAGTGCACGAATTTTTGGGATAGGCAAGGGCTTCCACAGCGCGGCGTATGGGGGCGCGCCGGCGGCTGGAAATACCTCGCTTTGGGCCGTTATGAGCGCTGAACTACGCACTGCATTAACGTGTGCGCCCACTACGCCCTGCCGGATCGGACGCCTGAGAGTGTCCGCCGGCGGCCGCCGTGGCTTCGATTGGTGCACGCTCCGCCTGTGCGCCCACGGCGGCACCTTCGACGTCCGCGGCGGGTGGGGACTCATCGGTGGGCGCCGTGGCCGGCGTGGATCGCTCGCCTGCCGAAGCGACCTGCTGCCGGGAGGTTCGTCCGGACGGCTTTGCGGCTTGGCCCGACATAGCCATCAGCTGAGCGACGGTGGGCATCGTCGGTGCCGGCGTGGACGGCCCCTGGGCGGCCACTGGCTCGCCGTCGCCGGGAGACTCAGTCTTGCCAGCTTCGACATCAGCGCGTGGGACCGCCGAACCGCTGGCTGCGTCGGATGCCCCCTTCGCGGACGTCCCAGAGACGCCGCCGGAAAGGGTCTCGAAGTTGCCGACCCTGGCCTCCCCCGGTTCAGCGATGGCGGCCAGGTTGAAGGACGCACTCTTTGGAACCGCGGCCGCCTGCACCTCGCGGTAACTCGCTGCCGCCTCGCGTACGCAATCCGCGTTGGTGCGCGAATCCTCGACCATTCGGCCCAGGAACCCGACGACCGCAGCCAGCGCCGCCAGGGAAACGACCAGTTGGAACATAATCGACAGGCTTTCGCCGGCGTCGGGCGGCTGAATCGCCTTGAGGGCCAGCGCAATCGCGATACACGCGGTCAGCCCGTCCCTCGTTATCTTCATGTTCCGGCGCAAGTCGATGACCTGGCTCGCCTCCAGCTTCAGAATGTCCGCCATCATGGCGTCGATACCCGCCATCGTCGCGGCCCGATTTCGCTGATCGGTGTTTTGGGCCGCATATGCCTCGGCCCCGTCGCCCAGCCAGCGATCGTCCGGAAAGGCCGACCCCAGCCGTTCGTGGATGAGGTCGAACTTGCCCTTACCGATCGTGAATGTGTCTCCCTTGTCGGGAGTTCCGAAGCCGGCCAACAACTCCAGGGCGGTGATGGCGTAAATCGTGTAGTCGATGATCGGCGTCCCCGGGACGGTTCCTTCGGTCATGAGCTTTTTGACTTTGTCGCTGCCGAATTTTTCGACTATTTGCCGCGTCAGTCGACCGACGTCGGAGAACACGCCCGCCGCCGCGCGGACATCGAGAGAGCTGAGCTTTTGGCCCAGGCCATTCCAGTCCATGTCGCTGATGTCTTTGGCCGCGGTGCCCAGGACTGTGATGAGCTTCGTGCCCTCTATTAAGTAAGCCACTGCCGTGCCCCCTTACGTAGATCTCGTGCGACTTGCGCACTCGGAGTGGCGTTTCGGACGTCAACCAGGAAGCACCTGTGCGCCGAGGTTCTTGCCGGCCTGTTGGTCGGTGTCGTCGTATGCGGCGCCCGCGGCGAGCAACTTCTTGGCGATGTCGATACCGACGAAGCTGATGGCGCCATTCGCGGCGCTGCGGGCGGCCTGGGCCTCGGCCACCGCGGCGTTGGCGAATCCGCAGATCACACCGTGGCTGATCCAGACTGTTGACCCGATCCCGGAAGTTGCCTTGTCCGCCTCTTCGACGTCGGCCGAGGAGGCGGTGTGCTTATCCGCCAGTTCTTCTAGGTATGACGTTGTGACATGTAAATCCGTCATGAGTGTCTTCCCCTACCCGCCGCGACGGCCCTGTTTCGCCGTGCTCCGGCGGTGGCCTGTACGTGCCGCGGTCGCGCTGTATCGAGCCTAAAGCCGCTGCGACCATGGTCGGTGCACGAATATTTCAGCCCGACGGGCGGATTAGTGGATGTGGCTGATCAGCGATTCGATCGCGTCCGCGACGTCGGCGGGCACCGCTTCATCGGCTTCTACGCGCACGATCATCTCCTCGGCCACGCCGGCCGCTTGCGCGGTCTCCAGGGTGGAAAGGTTCGCCCTCTGCCGGGCCGCATATAGACGCTGCGCAAGCGGTGCGCCCGGTGCGCCCGCGCCGACCGTCATCAGTTCGTCGTAATGCCGGCGCACCGTGGCCAGCGCCTTGATCAGTTCGGGAGTAATCCGGCTGATGCGAGTCGCTCGCACGGCGATCGCCTCGAGCTGGCGCAGATCGGCAAGGATGGGCGTCGCCCGCTCGATGAACTCTGGATCGGCGGCCGGCGGCAACGCGGCGATCGCAAGGCCGCAGCCGTCCACCGCAGCAACGATCGCCTGCGCGATCAACGACGTCGGGGCGTCGGAGTGTGCGGCCGGTGTGACAGCCTCGCGGGCGTCGGGCGCGGCCGCTTCCAGCTTGACGTCGGCTCCGCCGGCCTGCCCCCGGCGGAGCCGGGCAATGGTTCCGGCGGGCCATTGCAGTACCTGCTCGAGCTTCGCTTGGGTTCGTTCACGCGGCCAACTGCGGCCCTTTTCGAAAGCGATGAGTGCGCCGGCATTGATGATCCCGTCGGCCGCGAGACTGCGCTGACTGATGCCCAGTTCACGACGGCGCGCGGCCGCGGCCGCCCCGGCCCGAACCACGCCGGGATCCGGTTCGTTGATCCGGGAGTTGGCGCCGTTGCTGTCCGACCCACCCGGGTGCTGCGGCGGGGCAGTCGACTCGACGGTGGACATTTGCGGTGAATCCCTCGGCTCGCGGGGCGGGCCTTCCGCCGTTACGAGTCTAACCGTCGCACTGACTCGTTCCTACACCGGACGCTACGTTTTCACTCGCAATGCAGCCGGCCGCCTACGGGCCACCGCTGAGGCAACCGTCCCGGTGCTACGGCTCGGCTGGTGACTCGAGTTGCGCCGGACGGCGGGGCGCCAACAGCCGTTCCCAAGGAACTACTTGCGGTGTCGCCGGGTCGAAGCGCAAACTACAGAAACATGCGGGATCTGAAACCGTAGCAGCGCGAACGCGCTGCTACGGCTTCGGGGGGCACTGATCGCATCACTGCGATTGCTCTCTGGAGGTACGTATGCCCACGACCGCGACAGCTGAGTACGGATTCTGGCCTGGCGCTTGCGCGCGAGACCCCGATCGATGGACGACGGCTCCCGACGACGAGGCCAAAGTGCTGTGTCGCGCCTGCCCGCGGCGGTGGCTGTGTGCCCGCGAGGCCTGCGAGCTGCCGGGTGCGGAAGGGCTGTGGGCGGGAGTCGTGATCCCTGAAACCGGCCGGGCCAGGACGTTCGCGTTGCGCAGGCTGCGATCGTTGGCGGAAAATCACGGATTCCCTGTGCGCGACCACAAGGTGTCCGCCAGGCCGGCCTAAACCGCACGGCAACGGCTGCCGACCGGGTCGCCGACCGCTGAGGCGCGGGCCCGCCCGCCATGCCCAAGGCGCTACGGTAGCTCGCAGAATCCGGAGCGCGACGGGTCAGCTGCGGGGCAACTTCTGGGCGGCGCTACGGTTTGTCGCTGCCCCGACCGCCGATAGAGCGGAACGTAAGGGACGACACGAATCCGCAGGCCGAACGCCATATCCGTCGCAGTTCCGCCCCACGTTCCGGCGAGCGAGCCCGTGGATACTGAAACGGCAACAGTAGCACCAGCGATGTAACCTCGATACCGAACTGTTGCATTGCAGCGGTTAGTGCTATACCGTATCGAAACATAAGCACGGAGGACCGCAACGCTTCTGGAGGAACGAGCGACATGACCGCAACAACTCTCTTCAACATCCCGCTCGGCGCGTGCACGCGGGACCCTGACCGCTGGACGTCAGCCCCCGACGCCGAAGCCATCGCCCTGTGCCGAGCCTGCCCACGCCGGTGGCTGTGTGCGCGCGAGGCCGTCGAGTCTCCGGGCGCGGAAGGCCTGTGGGCCGGCGTCGTCATTCCGGAATCGGGCCGGCCCCGGGCCTTCGCCTTGCGGCAGCTGCGATCCCTGGCCGAGCGCAACGGATACCCGCTGCGCGAAACCGCAAAGTCGGCTTAACCCGTGCGCAGCGGCCGCCGAATTTCGAGGGGTCGGCGGCGGGAAGCGCAACAGCGCGAGAAATCTAGGAGATTTCTCGCGCTGTTTGGGTTTGTAAGAAACGTCGGTCAAGCCGGTTCGAATCGGAAGACGGCGAGCTGGCCTGCCAATGCCTCGAATTCGTCGGCCGAGCCCTCGCGCACCATTCCCGAGCGCTTTGCGAACGCCACCCCGACCGGCACCTCGGCGGGGAATGCCCGCAGCACCGGGCGCGCTTCGTCGGCGTTCAGTTCGACGATCCTGACTTGCCGCGATCGCCGGCCCCGGGCCAGTGTGCCGGTGCCCGCGGCCGGGCGTTGGCCGCCCAGTCGGAGCCCGGATAACCAGCCACCACGTAGAGGCCGCCCTCGAACTCGAACGGCGTCATCGGGGTGCTGCGCGGTTGGCCCGACTTACGGCCGGGCACGGTCAGCACCATTGCGGGGCCGGTCGGTATGCCGAGTCGTTGCACCGCCATCATCATCTTGTTCATCGGTTTGAGGTAGCGCGGCGGACGCGGTTGTGACATCTGAGTGCTCCTATCTCTTTGCGGATCTATTTCGCGAACAGGCCGCGGTGCGCCGACACCCACTGCGCGAACGTGGTCGCCGTCCGGCCCAGGATCTTCTCGACGTCGTGGGTGACAAGGGCGGGCTTGTCGAGCGTTTCGGCGAGCATGGACGTGTAGGCGTCGGCGAACTCGGCGCCGAAACCCAGGCCGATGAACCGTTGCCGCACCACGTCGGCCGGAACTTCCTGATATCGCAGTGGGCGGCCCAGGACGGCGCCGATGACGTTCACCAGCTCCACGTTGGTGAACGCCTGCGGACCGGTCAGCGGAATGCGCTGCCCGACAAGCTCATCGGTGAGCAGCGCGCGCGCGGCGACGGCCGCGATGTCAGCCTCGACGATCGGCGCGGTCGAGGCCGCGGCGTACGGTCCGGCAACCACATCGCCGGCGCGGATCTGCGCCGACCACATGCCGGCGAAGTTCGTCGCAAAGACCGTGGGGCGCAGGCTCACCCACGCCAGGCCGGAATCGACCGCGAGCTGCTCGACCTCCTTGTTGCGGTCACCGCGGAAGCGCGACGGTTGCCGGGAGAAATCGTCGTCGGCATTGATGGCCGACAGTGCCACCAGCTTGGTGACCCCGGCGGCCACGCACTGGGCCACCACATCGGGCAACTCCGCCCCAAGCGCACGGGAATTGAGGAATACCGCCGACGCTCCCGCTATCGCGTCGGCCGCCGAGGCGACCGCGTCGACGGATGACGGAAACCCTGCCGCGTCGGGCGTGCGGGTGACCGCCCGCACTCGGGCGCCCGCCGCGGCGAGTTCGGCAACGAGGGGCCGCCCGAGGTTGCCGGTGGCTCCGGTTACGACGATCGTCATGATGTGGTTCCTTCCGGTGTGATGCGACTGCTTTTCACCAAGGACGGGGCGGAAGATGGGAAAGTTACAGCCGGAATCTGTAACTTTTTGCCGCATCAGATCGTCGAAGATTCATGGACCAGTCATACGACCAGATCACCGAGGCGTGGCGCCAGCACCGCCCGTATCTGATCAATCTCGGCTACCAGATACTCGGAGACGTCGGTGACGCCGAAGACGTTGCGCAGGAGGCCTTTCTGCGGCTGTCCCGCGAAGACGTCGACCAGCTCGACGATGTCCGCGGCTGGCTGACGGTGGTCACGAGCCGGCTCTGCCTGGATCAGGTGCGCTCGGCGCGGTCGCGCTACGAGCGCTTGAGCCGCCCGGCCCGCGAGGGTGCCGACGCCGAACCGGCCGAACCGCGGTCCGTCGATCCGGCCGACCGCGTCACTCTCGACGACGAGGTTCGCAGCGCCTTGATGGAAGTCTTACGCAGGCTCAGCCCGGGGGAGCGCGTCGCGTTCGTGCTGCACGACGTGTTCGGCGTCCCCTTCGACACGATCGCCGAAACGGTGGGCCGCCCGGCCGGCACCTGCCGCCAGCTGGCGCGACGGGCACGAGCCAAATTCAGTACGGCACAACCGAAGTTGAGCGAGGTGGCCTCGGCGGAGCACCAGCTCGTCACCGAAAAGTTCATCACCGCGTGCGCCAACGGCGACATCGCCGCGCTGACCGCCGTACTGGACCCCACGGTCTGGGGCGTGGGTACCGTTCTCGCCGACCCGGCGCCGCCCCCGCAGGTCAATCACGGGCCGCGCGCCGTGGCCACCAACCTGATGCGCTACCTCGGGCCGGAAGTCACGGTGGTGAGTGGTCCGGCCGGACAGCCGGTACTGCTGGCCTTCGCCGAACGCCGGCTGTTCGCCGCCATCGTGCTGACCATCCGCGGGCGGCTCGTCACCAAGATCGAGGCGATCGCCGATCCGTCGGCCCGCGCCGGGGTTGCTCAACAGCCGTAGCGCTGGTCAGCTCTCGTCCGCGTCCCGGCGGCGATCGCGTGGCCGCTCCGGCCGCGCCGCGAAATACCCTGCGACCGTTGCCGCTATCTGTAGAAATTTGCGGCGCGTCGCCGTCGCCATTTGATGGCTCACATCGATGACGCCGCCGGGCCGTAGATGCGGATCGAAGGGCACCTCGACCACCGGCTGTCCGTGCTCGATGAATTCGCGGGCCAGCAATTCCCGGGTGCGCTTGTCGGCGTGGCCGTCGGAATCGTTGAGCACCACGAGCGTGCGGTGCAAGAGACCGGCCAGGCCCTGATCCGACAGCCACTCCAGCGTCCGCGCGGCGGCGGAGGCGCCGTCCGCCCATGGCGAGGAGACCACGATCAGGGCGTCCAGATCGCGCAGCACCTCCTGAGTGACAGGCGAATCCATGGTCGAGCCGCAGTCGATGACCGAGATCGTGAAGTGGCGGTCCAGCCGCGACGCGGCTTCACGGTAGATCGCCGGATCGAGAACCCGGCGCGGGCCCGAGGCCGGCTCCCCACCGAGCACGTGCAGCCCGGCGGAGTTGCGCCCGACCCGCTCGATGACGTCGGTGAAGGATCGCAGGTTCTTGTTCGACGTCAGCTCCCAGAACGAGGCCGTCGAACGCGGATCGACCCGGCTGCTCAACCGGCCGAATGCGGTGTCGGCGTCGATGGCCACGACGTGGTCCTGGGGACGGAGCTCGGCGAACAGCGATCCGACGCTCGCGGCGACCGACGTCTTTCCGACACCGCCCTTGCCCAGCACGCCCACCTTGTAATTGCCGTGCAGGCCGGCCCGGATGGTTGCCTCGAACTGAGCCTCTTGGCGCTGCGTGGCCGACGGACCCAGCTTGATGAGGTCGAAGGTGATCAGCCGCAGGACGCGTCGCCAACCGCGGTCGGGC